>JARRPX010000068.1 GCA_037382465.1 Anaerolineales bacterium
CCTTGCACCCGATAGATATCCATCGGGGATCATGATCCCCGAGAGTGCGATTACTAGTCCCAGGGTAACGAAGATTACATCAAGTACGCGTTCAAGTATGACTGAGGTTCCAACCCTAACGATCGGAATCCTGCAAGCTCTTGACATCACGAGGATGCGTGCGAGTTCTCCCACTCTTAAGGGAAAAATGTTGTTGAATAGATAGCCGATGTTCTGAGAGCTGAATGCGTCTCGAAAGGAGCCCTCAGGTTCGAGGATAACGAGCCAACGTTTTGCGCGAGGAAGCAGGGCAATGATTTGAAGCACCAACGCCGCGGCCAACCAGGTCAATTCAGCATCTGCCAACGATGCTACAAGATCGGATAAAGGCACCTTGCGAACTGCAAAATACAGAAAAACGATGCTGAGTGTGATGCCTATCCAAATACGGAGCCTTCCCACCAATGGTCGGAGAGATCTTGGCGTATACCTTGGGTTTTCATCAATGGGAACTTGTTTCTTTACACGTTCATCCGACTCAAACATGAATGAATGGCCATTCCAGTCATGAAGACGACTTAATTACGTATATGTACATATCACCCACAGTTTATACCCATTGATACTTCCTAACATCCAAACCGATTCACTGTTTTTCGAGACGACTCTCGGTTGAAAATGGTGAATATACGCCGGCCTGGAGTGGGCTCGAAGAAGGATTTTCCTTTGTGAAAACTAACGGTTATCGTACCACCAGCAAT
Source organism: Anaerolineales bacterium (assembly GCA_037382465.1). NCBI lineage: Bacteria > Bacillati > Chloroflexota > Anaerolineae > Anaerolineales > Anaerolineales bacterium. The sequence goes on from JARRPX010000068.1 coordinate 741, forward strand.
TGTGGAATCATGGTCGTAGACTTGTCTCCACAGCCCTCATAAGGAAAATACATATTCCTCACCGATCATTATTCGTCTCCGATGAGAAATTCGTAGAGGATGTTCTCCTCGTACGATCTTGATGGTGATGAACCATGGTACAGATCGTAGGACGTATCAGACAGAACCAACGGTTCTTCCCCGCGCTGCAAATGCCCGGAAGAAGTCTCAATGAAGATGACGTCAGTTGAGGGAACCACGCGATAAAGAGGCGCCGGAGATAAAACAGTCGCTGCATTCACTATGAATTGTCCCTGGGCATCGACGATTCTCTCCTGCCAACCAGGGATCAATCGATACACCCGAGGGGGATTCTCCCATTCGGAGGGAAATACATATATTTGATCCAACACCCTGGGCAAATTCCACGTGTTCGCCCCGATTTGACGTACATCTTTCAATCCAACAGGATCGACCAGAATGACCGTTCCCTCATCGGCATCCGATGTGATTTGGGTCAACTCGGTCCAGAATTCCTGTTGATACTTCCAAGCATCGATATAGTCCTTTTGGATGACGAATCCGTATCCTACAAGAAATGCAAATATAACTGAAAACAAGATCGCTGCGATACGTCGCTTTCCAAAACTTTCAGCGAGTGCAAGAAGCAGCCAGCCAACACACGCCCAAATCATGGCGGCGCCGATGACTGCAGCAATGTGCACTCGTGTATCCCTCCCACTTATTGCATAGGCACGAATGGTAAACGTCAACGGATACGCAAGTACGAGCAGGGCCGCACCGATTACCAATAATTTAAGGAATTTTTGAATGTCTTCCGGAAGATCGTAGGGCAATCGTCTCTTTGTAAGTAAATACTTGAAGGAGGGAAAACCTTCCGTTCGAATTGAAGATACGAGACCCTGAACCCCTTCCCAACCTTCGGGTGCCGTACGATCGACAACAGCGTATATCAATAAAAACCCAACAATAACCGCGACAATGATCTCAAGACGAATATTCATCAACGCCTGTACGGGACGGTAGAAATAGGTTCCCAGAGCTACGGCAGGACCTTCGATCATGTGCAAGATCGGCGTAACGACAAGATTTTGAAAACTCGGTTCAATGCTTCGAAAATCTCCAACTTGCGATCTGAATACATACATTCCACCAATGATCAGGACGAGAATCGCCGCATTTATCGAAAACTCTTTCAGCAGCTTTTTATCCCACTGCATCTTGAATAACGGAGCGACGAGCAACATGAAAAATGGCGTCTCGTAAGTCAGCAATATCAGCACGCCGAAAATGTACATTAGCGTACGTCTACCTGAAAGATAGCTGTGCAAACCAAGCAGGAGAAACATCAAAGACGGATGAATCTGGTGGGAATGTGTGAGAAAAGCCTGGGTTGTGTCGGCCGAGAATAACACGAAAGCGATACCACCGATCAAGGCAAAGCTGTGGTTGAAAAGACGTTTCAAGAGCCAATAAAAAAGACACACGTTGATAGATACGATGGCAAAACCCATCAAGTACAGATCGATGAAGTCATTGCCGCCGCCGAGAAATGTAAAAGTGTATTCAAAACTGTTCGATAACGGTCTCCCATGCGGGTAAAGCATCGACAAGTGGTCAACCAACAAATTGAGATATTGACTGCCGTTCATTCCCATGACTTTGGGAATGATGGTCAAATCATCCTCGTACAATCCGAATTCCTTGAAATGCCAATATCGCGCAATCCAAAGGAGAAGCAAGAGAAATAAAATAGAAAACAGCGACTTTATCCGCCGGTTCGCCTTTTCTGAAAGGTGCAATCTATCTACCATCTTTCTCCTCGACGTTTACGCGCGACTTCAGCGGTAGTTGGGTTCTGAGATATCAACTACTGCTGATTCCGCCACCGATCACTTGCCCGAACAATTCAATAATTCAATGCCTCGATCACTGCTAACGATGCGATATTTACCGTATTTCATCCGGCGGCGTGTACGCCGGTACCACATGAACAACCCATCGAAACCCAAGGCGCTCAACACAGCTTGCACGGCCTTGTACCAATACCGCAAGACGACGATAGGATAACGCCTGAATGCACGCAGAATTCTTCGCGTTGCGTCCCAGTATCGTCCCGAATCGATTAACCGACGAGCAGCATAAACATCAAGGCTGCCGTATACGCGATTTCGATTTTCGTCGATTATGGGAAACAAATCCTTTCGCGTTTCGGCGTCGGCAAGAAAATGTTCGGTATCCTCCACGAATTCTGCAGCCCGTGCAGCGGTCTTTGCATCCGAATGCGTTCGTTCAACAGCCCAAAAGGAGGGCACGTGAACAATGGGAGCGATTGAAGCGAAACGTATCCACAAAACGTGATCAAACACGAGAGGATATTCCTCTTCCAAACCTCCGATTCGATCGAAAATCTCTCGCCGCATAAAAACCGTTGGTTGCAGGAGTACTTCATTACACAGCAATTCAAGGAGGCTGAACGTGCGGTAATAATGCGGATCGAGCAATTGGCCTTGAGAATCGACCAAGTAGCCGTCTGCATAAACCATCCCTGCTTCAGGATGATCTACAAGCGCTTCTACTGCTTGGCTCACGGCTCCCGCCATGTACAAATCATCCGAATTTAGAAAAGCGAGGATTTCGCCCGTCGCGCGACGAAATCCTTTGTTCACGGCATGAGGATGGCCGCGATCCGGCTCAGATACCCAATACGATAATCGATCTGTATAGCGCTCGATGATCGACTGGCTGCCGTCCGTTGAACCGCCGTCGATCACAATATATTCAATATTCGGATAATCCTGGTTTAGAACTGACAGAAGGGTTTGTTCGATATTAGCAGCCTGGTTGAAGGAGGGAGTAACAATAGAAACCAGGGGTTGTGAACTGCTACGATTATTCATAGTCTTGAGCTCACGAGTTGCAGCACCGATGGCTCTGAAATCGAATTCCATCTCAATAATCCTACACACGCCATAGATTATTCATCCATCAAAGGGATCGACCATTCGGGGGCAAATTATAACACCGCCATTCGATCGATCACGGATTCGCATGCATCTCGGGATCCAGAAACAAGCAATACTGCGTCGGCTTGTGTTCGTACACGCGCGGCAATCCATCGAACATACCCCGATCCTGTGCACATGGCTGCAGAATTACAGCGCATGGTTGAAAATCCACGCCTTCGCTTCCATCGGCATACATGTCATCGATCGTCCATTCGATCCGTGGAGCATCCTTTGGTGCACCGAGCAGCACCCAAATCGGGTACTCGGCTTCGTTTCCAGTCAGTACCAGGCCAACCTGTGAACACTGCGATTCCAGGATACGCGTCGTGATATCAAGGTGCGGAGTTTTAAGATGGCCACCATCAGCGTAATACAAATCGATTCTGGATTCATGAAAAACGTTGTCGACGTAGGACTTCCCTGGCTGCTCGATGATCGGCCGCGAACGAATGTGACCCAACCACGGCCAGGAGGCTGCAAGTAAAATGACAGCCACGATGTTAATCAGTCGCTGCGGCATGATGTCGTAGAGCATGAATACCGCCCAAGGCGCGGCCATTATAAAAAACGGCTGGTGAAGGCGAGCGTTGTATAGCTGCCATTGGACCAACGAACTCACCAACACAAAAGAGCAGGCTACAGCCAGTCCGTATGCGAATACCTCCTTGGGTATGCTTTTCCTCCGCCAAATCGAAACGACAAACACGATTAAGATCAACAACGCTTGCAAGGGATTGGATGTTAAATCTTCGTGGGTCGAGGGCGGAAAAACTTTATATCGCTTACTATGTGTGGTTCTGGAATCCATAACATCGACGCCGATCAGTTGATGTACCTTTTCAACGAACAGATAGATTGCTTTGTTTACGTGGGGAGAGGGTGTACCGGCATGCAAACTCGCATTGCGCAAGGTGTTGGAGACGATGATAGGCAGATTGATTCCATCGGTGATCAATGCGGAAATACGGCCAGGAGGTCCAAAGGCGTTGCCGTAGTGTACCTGGTTCCGATAAAGATGCCCGGCGTTGAGCAGCGTGAAAAGGAAAACGGCAAGAAGGGTGGATCGAGCGAAGCGTTTGAAATTGCTGCGTCGAATAAGCGTGATTGTGATCAAAACCGCGAATGGCAAAGTGAAAGCATAGCCGGTTGGTTTTGTCAGGATGGCGAGACCGGCCGATAATGAAAGAATGACGATGGTCCAGATATCGTCTTCGTTTTTCATTACCGTGACGGATTCAACTGCAACGACGATCATCCAGAATGCGACGGCACAATCGGTCATCGTACTGGAGGCTTGAACGATGGCCAAGGGAAGGGTGGCCGTAAACAACATGCTGAAAAGTTGCGCCGTTCTCCCCAGATTGAAGCGTGAAGTGAGATACGAAACCCCAATGATACTGCCCAAGACAAAGAACCAGCTCACAGTCGTTACCAGGCGATCGCTCCCGGCCATAATGTAAAAATGAAGCTCGACGTATTCCAATCCCGGGGACATGTAGTTCTGGGGTTCAATTCCAGTGGTGTAATGTTGGATGGACTGATTTTGCGCCCAATGCGCCACTTTCGGCATATGATAATTGAGTGTATCCCACGTCTGTGGAGGCGAGTACCAAGCCAGAACGGCCGTCAAGCATAAAATACATACCAAACCGAGAAGTAGAAAAACCTGGGTCAATCCTCTTGGCCATTCAGGATGGGGAAGGAAAACCTTCCGGCCGCGCCTGCTACGAAGGACGAAAAAAACGACGATCCCCAATAATGGCAGAGACCAGGCAAGCACCAAACTTACGCGTGTTATGGCTTTCCAAATACTCAACAGTTCGTTCGTGACGACAATGTAGCTTCCCCATAAAACAGCCGCGTGCAAACCAGCCCGGCGCCAACTCGAATCGGGTCGCAGATTTGCCAGGAGAAGAATCAACCCGATCAATACCGCAAGGGGTAATAATCCAAGTAACAACAAAACCTCCTATAGAAAAGCCTCTACAATATCACTCCGTGCTCAACCTCGCCGAAGCGCCGCCGTCCACGATCAACGATTGACCGGTCATGAAACCGGATTGTCCGCCGTCCGCCAAGAAAAGGATGACTTTCGCAATTTCCTCAGGTTTACCGATTCGGCCCAACACTGTTTTTGCCGCCAGCGCTTGCATGCGCTCTTCCAAAGTTCCGGAAACATGCCCGCGGCTCATACCGTCCCGCAGCATCGGAGTATCTACGGCGCCGGGCAGGATCGTATTCACGCGCACATCATCGAGTCCGAATTCGAGCGCCATCGCACGGGTCAACGCCAGGATACCGCCCTTGCTTGCGGCGTAAGCGGCGATGTCGTTCGACGTCGCCATGGCATGGACGGAGCTTACGTTGACGATCGAACCCTTCGCTGCCTTGATCAACGGATACAATTCGCGGCTCATGAGAAAGATCGAGCGCAGATTCGATGCCATCGTGGCATCCCATTCTTCCACCGTCATCTCCACGATGGGCTTACAGATCTGGATTGCGGCGTTGTTGACCAGGACGTCGATCTTCTCATGCTGCTCGCGCATGCGCGCGGCAAACGCCAAGACACTTTCTTCCAGAGAAGAGTCGACCTTGTACATGCGGACGTCGTCCGGGAAATCCTGCACCGGCTTACGATCGATGCCAATCGCATCATATCCGGCAGCATGGAACGTTTCTGCCGTCGCCCGTCCGATACCGCCTGCTGCTCCCGTGATGATGGCTACGCGCTTCATAAGTCTCTCCTTTTCACACGACGATTCAAGTTCAGCTCAAACACGATCCAGGTCTTCCGGCGGCGAAATACCTAGCCCCTCGAAGAGATTGCGGATCGTATTTATATGCACCCGCTCCCACGCTGCGAGACTGCTGTTTGCGTTGTGAGATCCCAGCATCACCTGATCCATCGAACGCAGCGGATGATCCACCGCCAGGGGTTCATCCTCGAAAACGTCCAATGCGGCGCCGCTGATCGATGCCTCGCGCAGCGCCTCGACCAACGCCGGCTCGTCGATCACCGGACCGCGGGAGGTGTTGATCACGACGGCGGTGGAGGGCAGAAGCCGTAAACGCTCGCGGGTCAGCAAATGGAACGAAGTCGGATTCAGATCGCAGTTCAAACTCAGGAAATCCACCTGCGGCAGCAACGCGTCGAGCTCCAGCATCGTCACGCCCACCTCATCGACGAACGCCGGCGAAATTTCCAGGATGTCGTTCCCCAGCAGACGCATGCCGAATCCCTGCGCTCGCCGCAGGACGGCTTTACCGCAATTGCCGACCCCCACTACGCCCAACACACATTCCCGCAGCGATCTCGCCGGCAGCTTTTCCCATTTACCCTGCTTCATGTTGCGATCCATCCAGGGCAGCCGGCGGGCAAAGTTTAGAACGTAGCCCAGGACGGTATCCGAGACCGGGTCCGCGAAAGCGCCCGGGGTGTTACAAACACGGATGCCGAGCTGCTCCGCCGCTTGTTTGTCGATCGAATCGATCCCCGTTCCCCACTTCGAAATGACCTTAAGGCGCGGGGCGGCCGCTTGCAGCACCCGCGGCGTGAAACGATCGTCACCGCAGATCGCCCCGTCGATCTCTCCAACCAGTTGAAGCAGCTCCTCCTCCGAAAGGCGCTCGACGACTTCGGGGGTCACCAGCTCGATGCCGCTTCGTTCGAAAACCGGCCTGAACCGATCGAGGTGTGGGAGCATATAAGGTGCGGACACGAGTACGCGGATCGTCATTTGTTTTTCTCCGATTGTGATCGCATTCGTTCCTGCATCAAACGGTCCGCAATCAAGAAATCGAACTCCTCATCGATGTCCCACGCTTCTTCAGCGTCGATCTCGAACATCGTGGGCGCGCGGCCGATCCGGTTCCCGCGATCGACGAATACGGATCGTTGAAAGATGTAGATGCAGGAATTTTCTTCATACACCGGTTTGAGATCCTGCGTTCGCAGCAAAATGGACGGATCGTGGTTGATGGGTTTTCCGTCGACGTCCCAAAGGCGCGTCTGCAGCCTGGTGACGGAAAACAAAGAATCGTGCTGCGGGAGGCCCCGCCTGAAGGCTGAAATTGCGTCCGATACAGTCCTTGCGCGCAGCAAAGGATTGGTGCTGTGGGTCTGAAGATAAATCTCCGCCTCACACTGCGAAACGTCGTGCAGCAGCACGTCGTTCATCGGCACGTCATCGGCCCGCAGATGCTCCGGGCGATCGATGAGCAGAACATCCGGAAACCTCTCCGTAATTCCGCTGACGATCACCGGGCTGTCGGTGTCGACGACGATTTGCCCAATCTCGGGGCACGCATGCAGCGTCTTGAGAATGTGTGCGTAGAGCGGCTTTCCGGCCAACGGGCGAAAATTCTTCTCGGGCACTCTTTCCGAATGGTGCCGCATCGGAACCAGGGCCGTGATTTTCTCTTCAACCATCATGTTCTGCCATCCTCAGCCGTCGCTGTCATGATTCTATCGATCCTGACGCCGAACGGCCAGACCGGCGCAGTCATTCGCTCGCTAAATACTCTGGTAATCGATCGGTTCCACGTCCCGCCGCGGCTTGACGTCGGCAGCACGAAATCCGCGCGGGTAATAAAACATCTGCTTCATGGAGGCCGAGAGCGGCTTGGATAGTGAAAAACCGCGATACGTACCCCAGAACTGCATGAGGCGGTATTTAAGAATTCCGAGCGCTTCCTTCAAGAACACCCGCTCACGCAGCGCATGCCACCCGTCGCTCATCACGTTCGAGAGGTACAGGCGCAGGAAGTCTCCGAGGTGGAAACGTTCCTCCGCTTTAATCCGCCGCAAGGCGATCGCTTCCCGCCGGTAGCGATTGTAAATCTGCCGCGGGATCTCATTATGCACGTGGACCACCTCTGCGTCCGCCGCATAGGATAAAACGTGATTCTGCTGGATGGCCCAGTTTGCCCAGGCCATGTCCTCCAGGCCGGTCAACTCCTCGTCGAAAGGGTTCTGGAGCCACAACGATCGGCGAACGGCCGAGTTCGCGTTGTTGCAGAAGGGATGTTTCTGGACGGCGATTCTTTCTGCCGGGAACAACTTGGCGAAATGCTGCTGCTCGCTGTAATAGCTGGACTCATTGCCGCGCTGTTTGCCATATACCAGAGCGACGCGCGGATTGTCGAACGGCTCCAGCAGTCTTTCCAGCCAGTCCGGAAATACGGGATACACATGAGCGCTGGCGATGACGACGGATTCCGAAGTCGTTTGCTCGATGCCGCGATTGAGCGAACGCCCGAAAGTAAATTCCTCAGGACGGATGTGCACGATCTTGACCGGATACCGGGCGGCGATCGCCACCGTTGCGTCGCTCGAGCCGGAGTCGACCAGGACGATTTCCACTTCCTTAATGGTCTGGTGCATGATGCCGGTGAGCAAACGTCCGATGTGTTTCTCCTCATTGAAGGCGCGGACGACGACCGAACATCGCGGATTGTTATCGCTCATGGCCCTTTCTGTCCCGGTTGACACCCGGCATACGTCAGAAGTGCGAAAAGTTCGGTGTCAAAATAGATCTTCATAATTTACCTTGGGGAAGATCGTCAGCCGTCCGCCGATGGTGGCATCGAGAATTTCGCGGCCATCTCGGGCGAAGTTTTCCCTGGCCATTTTGTATGCCCGTTCGGAACCGACCAGATCGGGAAGCTGCCAGCGAAAGCCCTTGCCGAAATAGTCGGGATGGAAATGATTGGGGTCCTCCCCTTGCGAAACCACGACCGTGTTCGCAGGGCCTTGTGTGTCGTAGTGATGATCCACGCCGATGAGGATTACTTTCGAAAACCCCATGTGGTAGGCCAATTGAAGCGAGGTGTACGTCACCGTGTTTCCCTCGTACACCCTTCCGGAGACGTCCTGAGCGAACGTTTCGGGCAGCGTGTAATCAGTGTCCAGGAAGATCGTGCGCGCATCGTCCTTCATCCACTTTCTGGCGCGCCAGGTGATGAACTTCGGGATGGTCAATTTTTTCAGGTCGAGCGCACATTGTTCGACGACGAGGATGTTGGTGATCACCAGAAAGGTGCTCGTGAATCCCATCTCGGGGAAGTTCAGATACAGCCGGTTCGCGCCGAAAGTGACTTCGTCGCGCAGAAGACTCAGATCGGTCTTCCGCAGGCTGGGCCCGTTTCCGATCACGAAGCAGCGCCGCCCCGAATATTTGTTGTGATACGAACGCAGGCTGGCTGCATCTTTCCGGCGGCGAACGCTGACCGCCGCGGACAGCTTATGGCGTCCCCGGTTGTACCAGGACCAATACAGGTTCGAAATCGGGCGCCACAGCACGCTTGGGATTACCTGTTTCATGAATTGCTTTATAGATTGCACGACCATCCCACCTCGCAGAATGTATTGATTTCAGCGAACGAACCCAGCTATATCTCCACGCACAATACATGCCAGACGACCCGACCGTTCCCATTCGATTCAGATCAAGTCTAATCAGTAACGTCACTTCGGGCGTAGAACATCTGCGTATTGGACTGAATACCGCGCTCGACGATCGCATTTTCGCGACAATGGATCGGTTGCAGCTTGTGTACGTCAATATCCGAGAAAGAAACATATCCCGGAAATGTCTTGTCGGGACGTAAAAATGGCGAATAATCCAGCGAAGTCAGAAAATGCTGGACGTAGTAGAAACGTTCGGCCTCGTCGACGAACGATTGCGGCGGTTTGGGATCGACCTCATTGATAAATTTCTCCGCCAATTGGAAGTATTTCTGCGCCGATTCCGGAAAATACACCGTTGGGTAACGAGAATATCTTGAAGCCCCACCGCATAAAACAACACGCCTGAGCAGTGTGGCTTCCAACCCGATGGATGAATTGTAGACCATTACGAGTTTGGAGCGCCGAATCAAATCGTACGAACTCACAAACTCCAGCGATGGGATAAAGACTACATTCTCCATCGCAGCAACATTCAATTGCGACAGCACTTCAGCGACAGTTTCCTGTGCTTCCTTCCCGGGGCGCAGTTCGTCGGGATGGGCTCGGATAACGAACAGCGTACGGGGATGCTTCCCCGCAAAATGGATGACCTGCTCCAACCAGGCAAACATATCATCGAATATCACATTCGCATGCAACTGGCTCGTATCGAATATGACGTTTGTAAACACGGCTACAGACTGATCGTAATTCTCCAACTTTGCCTTCAATGTTGCACTCAACGCGCGCATCTCCGGCCAAAAACGGATTCCCGCCATCGAAAAATCGCCCTGGAAACGTGCAGAAAGGAGCGTCTCCAATCGAACGTGTTCTTCAGGCGTGAGGCGGAAATCATCCGCGATTTCGATCGGATACGCCGTCGCTTCGCCGTGAGTGAAAAAGGCAGAAAACGGCCGTACCCCCACTTCGTGGGTGATTACGGGAATTCCCCGTTTACTGGCGATTTGACGCACGACAGCTTCCGGGAACGTGATTCCGTTAAATACGACCACGGCTCGTGGTGGCGTTCGTTCAACGATTTGAATAAAAACCTGCGCGACGTGAATTGCGGAGCGTAGATATTTCTTATATAAAGCACGAATTTCCGCGGTGTCGGGGATGTTATGCCTGCGCAGTACCCAACGCAGAGAAGGCAGACAGAGTTCGCCGATTTTCAATCCGAGGTGTTCCACTTCAAGCAAGGATGCGAGTGTCCTGTCTTCGGAGAAATCGGGTATCGTGTCCCATCCTTTGCTGGGAGTCTCGATTTTATCGAGCAGATCTTCCGGATACATCTGCCTGCTGAGGCGCATGCAGGATTTACACGGAGGCGCCAGACCCAGGCGTTTACGATTGGTACCCAGCATACATTGCTGCATGCCGCGCATGCAGGCCAAATAACGGACCGACATACCACTTAAACGAAGTCCCCAGGATGCCAATAAACTGAACGCCGCATTCTGACTCACCCCCCACGTTCGCGCCGAGGCATTGAAAAAGAGTACAGAGCGATCGTCGCTCTCAACGGTAGGCGCCAGAGCTTCAATTTCAAGCCGTAATTGCCGAAGCCTGGGTCCATGACGATATGATTCAAACCAACAGCGGAAATGAAAAGCCGCTGATCGCAGCCATCGTAAGGGAAAAATCATCTAGCCGCCGACGCGCCGCAGTTTCTGCATGGAGCCCAATTCGCTGTCGTACACCCGTTTAACCCCATCCCCAAGAGCTTCCTCGGTAACGCGGATGTATTTGACAAGCCGCCGAAACCCGCCCGGTTCGACGGAAGCTGCCTGATCGGATCCCCACATGGCCCGATCCAGCGTGATATGCCGTTCGACCAAACAAGCGCCCATGGCCACGGCCACCACGGACGGTACCAGTCCAACTTCGTGGCCGGAATATCCGATCGGGCAGGGATAGATTTCAAGCAGCGCCGGGATTACTTTCAAATTCAGGTCGTTCGGATCGCAGGGATAGGAACTCGTGGCATGCGTGATGAGTAAATCGTCCGTGCCCAGGACGTCGACAGCGGCCTGAATTTGCTCCATCGTCGACATTCCGGTCGACAAGATCACCGGTTCGCCGGCTTTGCGGATGTGCTGCAGGAGCGCGTGGTCGGTCAACGCTGCGGAAGGGACCTTGATGCAAACGGGATCGAACTTTTCCAGAAAATCCACCGAAGGCTCATCCCAGGCCGAAGCAAACCAGGTGAGATCGAGTGATTTACAGTAGGAGTCGATCTCGCGGTATTCGTCCTCGCCGAATTCGATCCGATGACGGTAGTCGAGGTACGAGATGTAGCCCCAGGGTGTGTCTCGCATCTGATCCCGCTGCTCCGCAGGTACGCACAATTCCGGCGTGCGTTTCTGGAATTTGACCGCATCCACGCCGGCATTCTTCGCGGCATTGATCAGCGCCTTGGCGATGGAAAGATCGCCGTTGTGATTGATGCCGATTTCCGACACGATGTACGTCGGATGGCCTTCACCGATGCGCCGGTTACCAACTTGTATCTCTCTGGGCATATCAAGACACCTCATCCATTTGATAGATCACCATATCGCAGAGTTCCCGCACCGCCCCGTATCCACCGGGATTCTGCAGCACCAGATCTGCCGCCCGGCGAGCGTCAGCGTGTGCGTCGGAGACGACGAGAGCGCATGCCACGAGCGGAAAACAGGCGACGTCATTCACGTCGTTACCCAGGAATATCACCTGCGCAGGATCCGCACCGCTTTCTTCGAGCAGCGCCTTCATTGCGGAGGCTTTGTCGGCGAGATTCTGTTTTACCGCGATGCCGAGCTTACGGCAGCGTGCAGCCACCACCGGGTGGGATTCCGTCGAGAGAACGACGACCTGAACGCCGCGCTCTTTCAAACGGGCGATTCCCCAGCCGTCCCCGCGATTGGCCGCCACCCACTCGTTGCCCTCTCGGTCCACCCAGACGCGGTTGTCGGTCAACACGCCGTCGAAATCCAGGACGAGCATGGAAACAATTGAAGGGAAGGGTCTCGGTTTACGGCCGGGGAAAACCGCTTCGAGATCGCCGCGCATCAAGGTGTATTCCGCCCGCCGCCAGTCTTCGAGCGTGTCGATGTCGACGGTGTACCTCGGATCGAGCAGCAGCGGCAAGATCGTATCCCCGCTCATCGATTTCTTCTCGAGTATGGTCTCTGTGCGAATGGCATCGATGTGGCCGGTCTGCCAGTAGGTGACCGGAAGCTCCTGGCGCGGCATGTTGTAAGATTCTTCACCGGCATCCTGCAGCAGCGGCTCAATGCTTCCGCCGCCCGCCAGGCGCCACATCTTATATGGATTCTGACCCGAAGGGACGACGCCGCGTACGGAGTCCGCCCGGGGATTGTCGAGCAAGAGTCCCACCGCGCGGTCCACACAATCTCGGGGGCGGATGGGGGAAGTCGGCCGCAGCTGCACGACCACGTCCGGCCGGTAGTTTTCCTCTTCCCGCAGCCAATTCAAGACGTGCTCGAAGACCGGCAGATCGGTCACTTCATCCGCAGCCAGTTCCGCCGGGCGCAGGAAGGGCACTTCTGCCCCGTAATTCCGGGCGATATCGGCGAAGCCCTCGTCGTCCGTGGAGACAATGAGGCGCGAGACGCAATCCGCTTGCAAACCCGCAGCGATGCTGTAGGCGAGCAGCGGGTGCCCGGCAAAGAGACGTACGTTTTTCTTCGGAATGGATTTCGAGCCCGCCCGCGCAGGGACGATCGCCAGAACCTCCGCTTTCTTCACCATGCAGTCCAACCCCCATCGACGATCAGGTTCGCGCCGGTCATGTAGGATGAAGCGTCGGATGCCAGGAAGAGCAGTGCGGAATTCATTTCCGAACGGTTTGCCATCCGTCCCAGCATCGTCCGCGCAGCGTACTTTTCGACGAAGATCTCATCGTGCTGGTTATACACGCCGCCGGGCGTAAGCGCGTTTACGCGTATGTTCTTGCCTGCATAGTAACCCGCCAGGTAGCGAGTGAAACCTAAGACTCCAGCTTTCGTGACCGAGTAATAAACCGGCTTGTACACCTGTGCCCGGTCTTCTCGCTGATAGATGCGTTGATCCGGTGCCACGAGCCCGTAGGTCGAACAGATGTTGACGATCACACCGCCGCGTTGATCGAGCATCGGACGAACCGCGGCCTGTGTGACCAAAAATATTCCAGTCAGGTTGACGTTCAACGCCTGGTTCCAATCCTCGAGCGCATACTTCTCGAAGCCGCTGGAGTGCTCCTCCTGATGCTCCGGGTCGAATTTGGGGTCCAGCGCAGCGCTGTTTACCAGGATATCGA
>JARRPX010000069.1:0-14477 GCA_037382465.1 Anaerolineales bacterium
GTATGGATGAATTCGGGCGACGAAGGATCGTGCTCGATCTTCGCCCGTAATCGGCTGACGAGTCCACGGACCAATTCGCGGTTCCCTTTATCGCTATAACCCCACACACGCTCGACGAGTACATCGGTCGGGATCGCCAATCCGCGATTGGTCATAAGAACGTAGAGCAGTTGGAATTCCAACTGGGTGAGCCGCTGTGCCTCCTTTCCGTGCACCCGAACACTGCGCGTAGAGGGGTTGAGGGCGATCGTTTCCAGGTCCAACATCGGTGTGGCCAGCAAGGGCGCCGCACGTGTTCTACGAAGCAGCGCGTGGGCATAGGCGGCCAACAAGCTGGGATGGACCGGTATGGGCAAAACGAGGTCGGCGCCGGCTTTGAGCATGTCCACAGTGCGGGTATTGGACAGCGATTCGGCGATAACGATAATGGGGACCTCGCTCAATCCGCGGAAGGATTTCAAATCGTTGATTGTGCGTTCGCTGTTCGTACTCACGATTACCAGCAGCGCCGCCGGCGCTTCTGTCCAATTGGCAATCACTGAGTTGGTTTCTGTCTTCTGTATGACCTTCATCCCCGCCTGGCGCAGGATGAATGCGATCATGTCTCTTTCCTGTGCGTCTTGACTGACGACAATCGTTTCCATCGACTTGTGCTCTACTCAGTTCCCACCCGATCGAGGCATTTAAACACCCTACATCATACTCAGCGCGTTGGCAAGATATCGAGCGCCCAGATAGGTCATAAAGCCGCCGGTGATCAAAATCAGAAACTGATATGCCCGCTCGCTCAACCAGCGCCGTCCACTGCTCGTTGCCGTGGCGAGGGCTGTGTCCCAGGCGAAATCTGCGCTGATGTGACCCAGGTAAAACGCGGCGACTGCTGCTGCGCTGATCGCTTTTGCCTGTGTGAGGTAACCCGCAGCAACGGTGACCCACCATACGTACCAGAATGGATTGGCCAGCGTGGTGATCATTCCCAGGGCGACGAGCGCCTGGGATGATCTCGCCGCAGGAGTTCGGCCCGGTTGTGGAAGCTGTACTTCTTTCTTCCACACCGTTAGGATGTAGCGGCTTCCGATCCAGAACAAGAGCAAACTTCCGCCGATCGAAATCGCCACAAGCACCATCGTGGTGCGCATCACAACGGAAAGACCGAAGCTGATCAAAACAAGGATTGCGAGTTCCAAAACAGAGTGTCCGAAGGCGATGAGGGGTCCCGAGCGCCAACCTTTACGGGGCGCCTCGCTCAGTATCGCTGCCGTAACCGGGCCGGGAGAAATCACCGCGGCGAAGGATACGAGCAGGGAGAATTGAAAAATGGAAAAGACATCGTTTGCGGCCATGATCGACTGCTGGGTATGCGCGATGATCTATTGTAGTCGAAATTCAGCTTGAAATGGAGAATCTACGCGTTTTCTTTGATGAAGCGTGTGAGGTCTGGAAAGATCAGCTTATCGAGGCTGTCATTTTCCAGTGCGGTGTGATTGACGACTTCAAAATTGCGATGTACTTCACGCAGGGCACGCACTTGCCAGGCGGGAGGTGATTGCGAGAAAACGCCGAGACAAACTGTTCTTTTACCGGGGATGAGCAGCAACGTCGAACCGTCGTCGATTTGCGTTGCGAACATACGCGATGTCTTTCCTTCTTCTTCGGCGGAACCGAACGTGCCCAATAATCCCATCGCGTCTTCAGCAGGCTCGGGCATATCCCCCTCGACGAATATACGCTCCCGGGAATTGATCTTGTACAGTCCTACCGAGTGGCAGGTGGCCTCGTTGAGCTGCATCAGGTAGCTGGTCTTCCCCTCTTCCAGCACGACCTGCCAACGGTCGCTTTCCGGATGCATTTTACTCATGCGAAGCGCCACTTCGCGCTGCTGCATGTAATGACGCCGTACCGCCCGATATTGGGAAGCGTTTATTCTGCCTTGCTGGTAATCTTGTTCAAGCCGGTTGATTTTTAGTTCGAGAGCGGCAAGACGCTGCTTTAGGTCCTGTGGTAAATCTTCGTCGATAGGCGCGTTTTCTTCGATCGCAGGCTCGCTCATCGAATCGGTTGTGACGACATCCGGAGGTAAGGGGTGCATCGTGGAAGGTTCTTCGTCGATGAAGGGCGCCGCCTCTTCACCTTCCATCTTGGAGACGCGTTGTTCCCATTCGCGAAGGAGTTCCCTGGCGGCTCTCAATTGTCCTTCGCTGATCGACCCGTCACAGAACGCGATCGCCGCGGAGAGGAATTTCTCTCGCGCACGCTCGAGCCAATCCAATGCCTCTTGATATTCTGCGTTTTCTCCCCCTGAAGTGGCTCGTTTCGCTTTCTTTTCGGTCTTCTGCGCCTTTTCCGTCATGGCGCTTATAATGGTATCCGAAGCGCCTCCCATACGCAACCATCATAGCATTTGGGCGATGAAGTGTGTCAGAGGACGGTTGTACCATGACCGAAAGTAGCTCTATGACGGAAGGTCAGGGATGCGGTATACTCAACGCTGGCATTTTACACGGATGTCGATTTTTTGTTTTTCCGGCAAGACTCGCGAGATGAAAATTGACTCAAAAGGAGTGGTTGATGATGTCGCGGAATGCTTTCCTGGGGATTCTCGTCTTGTTGGCGAGCCTCCTTGGGGCGTGTTCAGGAATCGGTGCAGGGACAGCGACGCGTTCGGCTGAGGATGTGATTGCTACGGCGGAGGCTCTCGCCGATCTCACGCGCGCAGCAACCGTTCAAACGCTGCCGCCGACACCCGAGCCTCCAACCGCGACGGCAACCCCTCCTGGGCCGACATCGACTCCGACCGCGACGCAGGGGCCTCCTTTCGTGGAAGCTGACTACAATGCCTACGTGCGGGAAGGGCCTGATGAATCTTTTGCGTTCGTCGACTATTTCCTCGAGGGACAACGGGGCGAAGTCATCGGACGCTACGAAAATTCGGACTATAATCCGCCGACCTGGTGGTACATCCGGCGTATCGATCAGGGTAAGGACGGTTGGGTATGGAGCGGTGCCGTCACGTTTTTTGGTGAGGAAAGCGGGATTCCGGTGATCAGCGTAGATTTTACCCCAAGCCCAGAAGGTTAATCATTACGAGCGGATTTCGATCCGAAAATCCGGTTACAACTGGAAATTTGGACGGGACGGCGATTCGCCGTCCCGTTTCTGTTTCAATCGGTCAACAACGGAAGGAGGTAGGCGAGACCTAGCGCCATCCATGCGACGACGGACCAGTAGACGATGTATTCGAAGAATGAAAACAAGATAACGGGAAAAGGTTTCAATCCTCGAAGGAAGGGTACTTTCTCCAGCACGTGCAGTCCAAAGACGGCAAAGATATGTTCAGCGACCCCTTCCAATCCACCGAAGACACAGAAAGCGAGAACCAGTTGATTTTCAAAAATGAAAGCAAGCTTCCACATTCCCAACCCGATTGCGGCGTAAAGCAGCACGTTTGAGAGACGGATCGAACGCATCCAATCCGGGTAGATGTAGTGATAATAGATGTCCCAGAAACGTCCCATCAGTACCAAGGACATGATTCCCCAGAAGGCGGCCGAACTGAGGGCGGTGGATCTGGCCGCGTTCATGAAGCGTCCATCCGAATACAAAGACAAAAGTGGGAGCGTCAAGAGAATTCCGATTCCGCCGAAGACCAGCGTGCTCAGCCAGACATCTCGATCCGTTAATTTAAGTTCCATCAGATTGTTCGATTCAGTCGATCGGCAAACGTAGGGCCGTATTTCCCTAATTCGACTTCACGAGGGTGCCTGGTGTCGCCCCCAAGAGTGTATCCTCTATCGACCCGGGTTCCTCACCCGAAAATATCCGCACTTCAATTTGTGGGCTCAAACTGGCGATGGTCAGCGCAGCTTCCACTTTCCCGCGCATACCGCCGGTCACGTCGGCTGCCTGAGTGGTTTCCATGTCGATCTTGTCCAGGTCTTCTGCTTTGATCGAAGGCAGAATTTTCTTCGACTTCGGGAAATCGGCATAGACGCCGGATTCGATGCCTGCGATGAGAACGCGCGATGGACGTAGATGCTGTGCCAGATAAGCGAAGACTGTCTCCGTGGAGACGATCGCCGCGCCTTGTTCGCGATCGAAGGCTACGTCGCCATAAATGATCGGCAGCAGGCCCGCTTCGGCTGCCTGTGCGATGGGTTGGTAAGCCATTTCCCGAATCTCTCCAGCAGCGCTGACGACACTTGCAGAAGGGGGAAACGTCAGCGCGGGCAGCTTTTCGTTCAAGAAAGCATCGACCACGAAACGGTTCAGACGTTGGGCCGCTGCCCATACTTCGGCGAAACCCAGCCACTCAGCGGTTGTCGAAGCGCCGCGATTCGTGGCGTATCGCGCCGCTGCTACGTGTCCGAACGATCCGGATCCATGGCCAATCAGAATACGCAGGTCTGGTTTTTTCCGCAGCGCTCGGGCGATTTCCATCGCCGTGCGTTCCAGGATGAGGTACCTGACCGTCTGCGCCTGGCCTTTTTCCGTGATCAACGAGCCACCCAATTTGAGGAAGATCATGATCATACCCTCGTCATACGTATCCATACAGCGCCGGCGGCGCGCAAGGCTTCTGTGACGGCATAAGCAGCGGCAGGTTGGATGAGTACAACGATGATACCACCAACGCCTGCACCGGATAGCTTCGCACCACAGGCGCCGCAATCCCTTGCCGCAGAAAGCAGTTTTTCGATCGTCTTGGAGCTGACGCCCAAAGCCTCGAGCTTTTCCTGATTCTGGTCCATCAAATTGCCCAATGCAGAAACGTCTCCACCTGCGATGGCCGTCCGGGCGTTTCGGGTGATCTGACCGATCTCTTGAAAGATTTCGTCAAACGATGCCCGATCCCTTTCCCAGGTCTGTCGTACCTTGGCGACGATCTCGCCGGTGTTCGAAGGCAGGCCGGTGTCGGCGAGAATGAAGGAAAATTCACCGCCGATCGAAATACGTTCCGGCTGACGCCCGCGGACGAAATAGACCGCCTGATCGTAAACGATGACCGTGTTATCGATTCCCGAAGGCGTGCCGTGGTGGATCTTTTCTACTTCGTAAACCAACTCCGATTGGCGTGACAGCTCGAGTGGATGATTGAAATGCCGGCAGAGCGCGCGCAAAACCGCCGTCGAGACGGCGGCACCCGAGCCGAGTCCGGAAGCGACGGGAATCTCCGCCGAGATGCGTATTTCGATGGCCGGAAATGAACGAACGTGGAGTTCTTCCAGCGTCAGCTGGGTGATTTTACGCAGCGGGTCATCCCTGTCGGCTTCGTGTAGCCACATATCGAAATTGACGTCCGGGGCGATGAGGTGGACACGATCATGCGCTTGATCCGGGAGTTGTCGGATCTGCGCGTTGGCGCGCAGCTGGCGCAGTGGGAATGCGATCGCTGGTTGTCCGTAGACGACCGCGTGTTCTCCAAAGAGAATGAATTTGCCTGAAGCGCTTGCCCGCGTCATGATCCCAAGTAGAGAATTCCTGCGGATGAAATTCCCCAGAGGACGATTGTCGCCAGGAGGGGCATGTCGGAAAACACGAGTTCTTCCGGTGCGCCGCCGGCGTCTTCGATGTTGACCAGATAGAGATAGCGGAATACGCCATAGATGACGAACGGAATGGTCAACATCATGAGGTGGTTTGTGGGGAGATTTTCGGCCGAGAACGTATAGAGCGAATAGGCGATGATCGTGGTGCTCGAAACGATGATGATCAGTTGGTCGAGAAAGGCTACGGTATAGCGGTCAAAAACCCGCCGATGAGAGTTCGCGCCCTCGGCGAGCAGAACCAATTCCGAGCGGCGTTTGCCCAATCCGATGAAAAGAGCCAGCAGGCTGGTGCAGACGTAAAGCCACGGAGAGAAACGCTCGGTGGTGATCAACGCTACGCCGGCGCCGACTCGCAACACGAAACCCGAGGCGAGTACGAGAACATCGATGATGGGTACGTGTTTGAGCCAAAAGGAATAAAAGAAATTCATGATCAGATAGATCGAGATGACGATACCGAATGAGGTGTTGAGCGCGAAACCTGCACCGAGCGCAACGACGAGCAGTATGACTGCGGTAACTCGACCTGCCGTCAACGATAGCTGACCCGAGGCTAGCGGTCGGTAGCGTTTCGTGGGGTGAAGACGATCTTGTTCCAGATCCGCGAGATCGTTTATGAAATAGACCGCGCTGGCACCAACACCGAGCAGGAAAAAACCGGCGATGGTCGTTAGCAGCGGTTCCAGATCGAAAATCTGCTTGTCAAAAATGAGTGCGGCGAAAATGAAACCATTTTTCGGCCATTGTTTTGGGCGCATTGTTTTCAGGATGGATTTAATCATGGCTGCGATGATAGCAGGAACCATATACACAAGCAAGTAATTACGAAGTTGAATGATAAGTTGTGTACAATCAGGATATGAGCAGGCAGGAACGCATCGACGTCATCCTGGCGGACAAAGGCCTGGCCGAGAGTCGATCTCAAGCGCAGAGATTGATCATGGCCGGCCAGGTTCGCGTCGATGGGCAGGTGATCCACAAACCCTCGCGCCGCGTGGCCAACGACGCGCAGATCGAGATCGAATCGCTGCCGCAGTTCGTCTCCCGTGGCGGGAAGAAATTGGCGGCAGCCCTGGAGCGGTTTCCGGTCGAGGTCGGTGACAGGGTCTGCGCCGACGTCGGCGCTTCGACGGGTGGATTTACCGACTGTTTGCTGCAATACGGCGCCGCGAGAGTATACGCCATCGATGTCGGCAAAGGCTTACTGCATTGGCGCGTACGCAAGGATCCCCGCGTCGTGGTCATGGAAAAAACCAACGCGCGCAAATTGAAATCGCTCCCCGAAGCCGTAGATTTGGCGACGATCGACGCTTCTTTCATTTCCTTGCGCACCTTGCTTCCCGTCGTCTGCGGCTGGCTTGCACCCCGGGCGGATTTAATCGCCCTCATCAAGCCGCAGTTTGAAGCGGGGAAGAAAGTTGTTGGCAAACGCGGGGTCGTGCGTGACGCGGCGGTCCACCGCCGGGTTGTCGAGGACGTGATTGCATCCGCATGCGAGCTTGGATTGGCGCCGCTGGGCGTGATGCAATCTCCCCTGCGAGGACCCAAGGGCAACGTCGAATTTCTCTTCTGGTGCAGAAATGATATTCACTCGGCGGAATTCGAGATCCCGGCGGACCTCTTTCAATACGATTGAGCTGTTCTTGGGCTGTTTGTTTCTGCGAAATTATTTTCTTTGCGCGCAGTCAACGTTCAAATCATTGGATCCCGCGGCTCCATTCTCCTTTCTCGTCTCGTAATACTGTCCCCCTGAGTGCCTCTCGGTTATACTACCTTCTCGATGATCATCATTGAAACTACCCGCGGTAATATCGTCCGATGAGTACGGAAAATCTCCGTAATTTCTGCATCATCGCCCATATCGATCACGGAAAATCCACTCTGGCCGATCGGCTGCTGCAGCTTACCCACACTATTCCCGATCGGGAGATGACGGATCAAGTCCTGGATAGTATGGATTTGGAGCGCGAAAAGGGCGTGACGATCAAAGCATCCGCCGTACGTATGGAATATGAAACGCCGGATGGAAATTCGTACACGCTCAACCTGATCGACACACCGGGGCACGTGGACTTCGGCTACGAAGTCAGCCGCGCCATGGCTGCGTGTGAAGGCGCGATCCTGGTCGTGGATGCCAGCCAGGGGATCGAGGCGCAAACCCTGGCCAATTTGTATCTGGCGCTCGATTCGAATCTCGAAATCATCCCGGTGATCAACAAGATCGATTTACAGGCAGCGCGTCCGGAAGAGATCGCGGATGAAATACACGCCTTGCTCGGGACGCCGAAGGAAGATATTTTGCAGATTTCGGCCAAACAAGGTGAAAACATCCATGCAGTCATCGATGCGGTCATCACCAGGGTGCCCGCGCCGTCATCGCAACATGATCGAACGCTGCGGGCGCTCATCTTCGATTCGCACTACGACTCCTACAAAGGCGTCGTCGCCTACATCCGCGTCGTCGACGGATCACTGAAAGTGGAAGATGAAATTCGATTGATGGCATCGGGCACCAATCTCACGCCGATGGAAGTGGGCATCTTTACCCCTAACATGACGAAAACTTCGTCCCTCGCCGTGGGCCAGGTCGGGTACGTCGCAACGGGATTGAAATCGCTGCGTGAATGCCGTGTGGGTGATACGATGACCCTGGCGCAGAACCCCGCGAAGGAATCGCTGCCCGGCTATCGTTTGCCGAAACCGATGGTCTTCGCCGGTTTCTATCCCAGCGAAGGGGAGGAATATCACAATCTCAAGCAAGCCATCGAAAAACTGCAGCTCAACGATGCCGCATTGGTGTTCGAACCCGAGACTTCGCAGGCGCTGAATTTCGGATTTCGCTGCGGCTTTCTGGGGCTGTTCCATATGGACATCGTGCAGGAGCGCCTTGAACGCGAACATGATGTCAGCATGATCGCAACGGCTCCATCGGTCGAATACGAAGTTGTACTACGGAATGGGGACGTAATGCGCGTGGCTTCTCCTGCCGAGCTGCCGGAGATTGGTGAAATCGAAGAAATCCGCGAACCATGGATGCGCATGCAGGTGTTTTCACCGGAACGTTACTACGGCGCCATTTCGGAACTGGTCTCTGCACGCCGCGGTGAATTCGTCGAGCAAGAATTTCCCACGGCCGATCGCATCGTACTGCACTTCGATCTTCCGTTGGCTGAAATGATCGTGGATTTTTTCGATGTACTGAAATCCCGTACGCAGGGATACGCCTCGTTGGATTATCAATTCCTCGGGTATCGGGCCGGGGATCTGGTCAAGCTGGAAATCCTGATCAACAACGAACCCGTGGATGCGCTGGCTTTGATCGCACATCGAAGCACGGCGTATGCCAAGGGGAAAGCGTTGGTGGCGAAACTGCAGAAACTCATTCCCAGGCAGCAGTTCGCCGTTCCCATTCAAGCTGCTGCGGGTGGACGCGTGATCGCGCGGACGAACATCAGTGCGCTGCGGAAAAACGTCCTGGCGAAATGCTACGGAGGAGACGTCACGCGGAAGAGAAAATTGCTCGAAAATCAGAAACGCGGCAAGAAGCGTCTCAAGCGGGTCGGCAACATCGATATCCCGCAGGATGCTTTCATGGCCGTACTTCGATTGGGGGAAGAATGAGCCCTTCCTTTCGAAGGACGGCGGAAGTTATCTCGAAACAATTGGTGTCCGGATGAGAAAACGATCTCCCCGGACGTACATCGGTTTGTTCATCGGTCTGGGCATCAGTGCGGCTGCATTACTGCTTGCCTTCCGGTGGGCCGGCTTCGAGGCGTTGGAAGATGCGCTCAAAACCGTTCGGTTACCTTTCCTGTACCTGGCGTTGGTGACATTTTTACTTTCGATGTTTGTTCGCGTCGCTGCCTGGCGCGTTCTCCTGCAGCAGCCGGTTCCGCTGTGGCGTGTGTTTACGGTGTTGAATCAAGGATATCTGATCAACAACGTTCTTCCCTGGCGTTTGGGAGAATTCGGTCGGGCCATCCTGCTTGGACGAAGACCCACGATGACCGCTCAAGGGGTTCTCGCCTCGATATTCGTCGAAAGACTCTACGACATCATCATTGCGCTCGGCTTCTTTGCCGCGTTGATCCCCTTTGCGGTTGGAATTCCGGGCGTCTCACGCAGTGCTTTTTTTGCGATCGGCGTGATCGTCTTCGCGGTGCTCGGATTGTTCCTGCTTCTTCGCTATCCCAAAATCGTTTTCCGGCTGATCGATTTCCTCCCGGGAGGAAGAAAACGATGGGGCGTGCACTTCGATCGCTTCAGGGAAGGTTTGATGACGCTGCGCAGCCCGCGAATCATTCTCCTGAGTCTGGGTTTACTCTTGATCAGTTGGTTTTTGGCAGGAATGCAATACTGGTTTGTTTTGGTATCGATCGTTCCGCAGGGGCAGATTCACTGGGCCTTTTTCATGCTTACCATCACAATGCTGGGCGTCGCGATTCCCTCATCGCCGGGCTACATCGGCGTGTTCGAGGCGGCGGGTGTTTTGGCGTTATCGGCTTTTCATGTGCCTGATGGCCAGGCGCTTGCAGTTACTCTAATCCTGCATGCAATGGTCTACCTGATCTCATCTGCGATCGGTGCGCTTGCTTTCATCGGCGAGGGCGATACGATATGGCAAATCCTGCTCCAAGCACGTGAGCGTTTTCTCATCCAGGCGAAGAAACCGGTGGAATGAATGCGTATCCTGACCAGTCTGTATTACTATCGCCCCCATTTCTCCGGTCTGACCGTCTATACGGAAAGATTGTCCAGATCGCTGGCCGCCAGAGGACACGACGTGACGATCCTGACTTCGCGTTACGACCGGAATCTGGCTTCTCTCGAATCGATGAATGGGGTTCAGGTCCGGCGGATCAACGTCGCGTTTACGGTAAGCAAAGGTCCGCTCATGCCCACCATCCCCTACTGGGCGATGCGGTTGATTCCCAAACACGACATCGTCCATCTGCACGTGCCACAACTGGACGCTGCTTTTTTTGCCGCTTTGGCAAAATTCTTTCGGAAACCTGTTGTGCTCACCTATCATTGCGATTTGAATCTACCACCGTCGCCGGTCAACTGGCTTGCCAGCCAGGCTTCCCGCTTCGCCAATACCGTCTCGGCAACGCTCTCGGACGTCGTGGTCACGAACACGCGGGATTACGCGGAAGAATCGCGATTCCTGCGGCGCTTCCTGGGGAAATTACAGGTCATCCCACCGCCGATCGAAGTGTCGCAGGTGGATGCGGATATCGTGAAGGATTTAAAATCGCGTTGGAATATACAGGATGGGCAGCAAATCATCGGTATGGCCGCACGATTGGCTACGGAAAAAGGAGCGCAGGTACTGGCGCGAGCACTCCCGCAGGTCTTGACGCGCTGGCCGAGGGCGCGTGTAATTTATGCAGGGCAATATCGAAATGTGATCGGTGAGGAAGCGTATGCACGCCGCCTGCAGCCCTTGATTGACGAACTGGGAGAACATTGGCTGTTCGCCGGATCGCTTTCGCAAGACGAACTGGCGGCGTTCTTTTCACTTTGTGATTTGACGGTGTTGCCGAGTTTGAATTCCACGGAGAGTTTCGGGATGGTCCAGGTCGAATCTATATTTCTGGGTACGCCGGTCATCGCCAGTGACTTGCCGGGAATACGCCAGCCCGTGAAGCAGACCGGAATGGGCCGGGTGTTTCCGGCGGGCGATTCCAGGGCACTGGCAGAAGCCATCGTGGACATACTTGACTCGCCCGGGAAATATCTCTGCGAATCCGACGTATTGACTCAACGTTTTGGTTCAGCGCACGTCGCAGAGGAGTACGAAATGCTGTTCCGACGGCTGCTTTCGAGTGGCGAGGATTCGTAGAGCGGATGGAAAAAGATTTTCTTGGTGCGCATTTACGTGAGTTACCGTATTTCCGCTCGATCCTGCGAGCGGTTGAAGCCGAATTGTTTCAGGGTGTCGAACTCGCTCACCCGATACTCGACGTAGGCTGCGGTGACGGTCATTTTGCATCCGTCGCATTGGATCAAGCCATCGATTGGGGTATCGATCTTCACTTACCTTCGATCCGAGAGGCGCAGTCTCGCGGGGCTTATCGTGCGATCACGCAGGCCAACGGAAGCCAGCTGCCTTTCCCGGACGAGTCGTTTGCCAGCGCCTTGAGCAATTCCGTTCTGGAGCACATGCCGTATCTGGAATCCGTTCTTGCGGAGACTGCCCGGGTGCTGCGGCCTGGTGCGTTGTTCGTGTTCACGGTTCCAAATCCGGGCTATCGAGATCGCCTCAGCTTCCCCCAATTTCTTCGGCGGCTGCGTCTCGGTGCCCTGGGAGATGCATACGAACGATATTTCATGTGGATGTCCAGGACCTACAATCTTTATGATGAGCAGCAGTGGGGTGAGCTGCTTTCTCGCGCAGGTTTCGAAATCGAACAGACTTTTCGGTACTTTCCCCCTTCTTCCCTACATGCATTAGAATGGGGACATTATTTTGGTGCACCGTGTTTGATCCCGCGCTGGCTTGCCGGGAAATGGATTCTCGTTCCGCAGCGGTGGAATCTGATATGGACGGATCGCATCGTTCGACGTTACGCGGATGCGAGTCCCAGCGAAGACGGTACGTATAGTTTCTACAAAGTGCGCAAACGATGATGGAAGAGAAACGAAATAGTCTTTCGAATCACGAAGATCCCAGCGGTCAAGTTCAAGAACCAACGGTCCTCGATTGGGTGAAATCCATCCTGCGTTTTAATCCCATCCCGATACCGGAAAAGGTGGCCACTGCGGATGAGAAGGCGATGGCGCCCGCTCACCGTCCACCTTTATCACCGCGGGAAACGGCCTCCAGACCGGTGGAAATGCCGGCGTGGTCTCAATTGCGATTTCCGTTGGCTTTAATCCTCGCCGTTATCGCACAATTCACCATCGAATCCATCAAGACCAGTCCCGACTGCTGTTCCACCAGGCATTATGCCCTCATATTTATCAGTCTCCATCTGTTCATCGTATCGGCTGCGATCCTCGCATTTTCGCTGATCCGTGGAGATTTTCGCATCGAGCCGCTGCCGGCGGTCCGGGGAACGGCCAGCGTCGTCGCTTTTCGACCGATGCCGCTGTTGTTTGCCGTAATATTCTCCATGCTGACGTATCTCACCTCGAGTGAAGACACCTTCCGTTTGTCCACCGTGGTTTTCTGGTCAGCGGCGTTGATTTCCGCTTTGATGGCTTTCTGGGAAGGGGATTTCTCCCTACGTCCTGCATTCGAGCGTTGGAAGAATCACCTGGCGCATCGGGATTTTAAAATTACCATCGATACATGGTCGCTGCTCGTTTTGCTTGGTTTCGGGCTTTCGGCGTATTTCCGTATCCTTCACTTGAACTCCTTGCCGCCCGAAATGGTCAGCGATCATGCGGAGAAACTGCTCGATGTCATGGACGTTCTGGCAGGAAAAACCTCGATTTTCTTTCCCCGCAACACAGGAAGGGAGGCCATGCAGTTCTACGTGGCCGCGGCGACGGCGAAGTGGTTAGGCACCGGCATTTCGTACATGACGTTGAAAATCGGCACGGTCCTCGCTGGTTTACTTACCTTGCCCTACATCTACCTGTTGGGTAAGGAAGTCGGGGGTCGGGAGGTCGGCCTGGCGGCGATGGTGCTGGCAGGTATCGGGTATTGGCCGAACGTGATCAGCCGGGTTGGCCTTCGTTTCCCGCTCTATCCCCTCTTTGTTGCGCCGGCGATGTACTATCTGGTGCGCGGCATCCGCCGCAACCGATTGAACGATTTGCTGTTGTGCGGCCTGGCGGTCGGACTGGGACTTCATGGGTACAGTCCGGCGCGCGTCATTCCCATCGTGATTGTGCTGGGCGTAGCCCTGTATTTGCTGCAGCGTGAGTCACGCGGGCAACGTTGGGCTTTGATCTCACGCCTGATAGCCATCGGTTTTATCGCTTTGGTGGTTTCGCTGCCGCTGCTGCGGGTAGCAATCGAACGGCCGGACGAGGTGTTCTTCCGCACGTTGACGCGAGTCGGAGACACTGAACGTGATATTGGTGTATCTCCGCTGAAAATATTCGCCTCGAACGTCATCAAGGGTTTGGGGATGTTTGTGTGGGATGATGGTGAGGTATGGGTAAATTCGATTCCCCACCGGCCTGCGCTGGACTGGATCACGGCGGCCCTTTTTCTTCTGGGGCTGGTGTTCGTGTTCGTGCGCTACGTGCGTGAAAGAAATTGGGTTGATCTATTTATGATTCTCTCGATTCCCTTTCTCCAACTGCCTTCGACGCTGTCGATCGCTTTCCCCAACGAAAATCCGGCCACAAACCGGGCTGCCGGTGCGTTTGTCCCGGCGTTCGTGATCGCGGGAATCGCCCTTGCGGCCGTGCCGGCCTACTTCCGTAAACTGGGAAAGGAGCGGCGGCACGTCATCGCCAGTTTCGTATCGATCTCGGTGCTTCTGCTCGTTGCGGCGGTCGAGAATTACCAGCTCGTGTTCGATGAATATGCAGAAGGATATCGCCGGGCGTCGTGGAACACAAGCGACGCCGGCGAGGTGATCGAGGGCTTTGCCGAATCGGTGGGATCGTACGATACTGCCTACGTCGTCGCCTACGCTTACTGGATGGACACTCGATTGGTGGGAATCAATGCCGGTCAGCCGGATCGCGACTACGCCATCTGGGCGGACGACTTCGATGCATTGTTGTCCGATCCACGTGCGATGCTCTTTATCGTCAACCCGGCGGACCAGGAATCGGTTTCCAAATTGATGGAGCTTTTCCCCGCCGGGACAATCACCAGGCGGGAGTACGACATCGAGGGCAAGGACCTTTTGCTGTATTTTGTTCCCCAGGATTCCGGGCGAGAGGGTTTCGAGAAACATGGACGTGAATCACAATGAATGATACTGACTCGTCACCGCAATCACCACGCCCATCCCGTTCGGG
>JARRPX010000069.1:14539-30953 GCA_037382465.1 Anaerolineales bacterium
TGATGCTGCTCTTGATCCTCATTCTTGCGGCATCGGTGCGGTTGGTGGGTTTGAATTGGGATGCGTACAGTCACAATCATCCGGACGAACGCTTCCTCACCATGGTCGAAAGCAGCATCCGTATTCCCACATCGGTTGGCGAGTATTTCGATACCGACACTTCTACGATGAACCCGCACAACATGGGCTATGGGTTCTTCGTGTACGGCACTTTTCCGATCTTTCTCGTGCGCCTGCTCGCCGAGTGGGTGGGCAAAACGGGTTACGATGAGGTCCATCTCGTCGGCAGAATGGTCTCCGTGCTGTTCGATCTGGCGACGATTTACGTCGTCTACCTGATCGGAAAACGGTTGTATCGCCAACGCGTGGGGCTGCTGGCCGCGCTCTTCACGGCTCTCTCTGTGCTGTTAATCCAACACGCGCATTTCTTCGTCGTCGATCCTGTCGCGAATGCTTTCATCCTGGCCGGCCTGTATTTCGCCATACGCATATTCGACGAAGGCAAGGGATTGGATTACGCGTTGTTCGGTCTGATGCTGGGCTTGTCGGTGGCGTCCAAGATCAACGCCGCACCGCTGGCCGTCATGGTGGCATTGGCGGCTGCAGCCAGGGTTTTTTCGGCGGATGGCGAGCGTTTTATGCAAGAGCTGAAACGCGCAGCCGGATTTCTCACTTTGGCGGCCTTCCTGTCTTTGTTGACTTTTCGAGTTTTCCAGCCGTATGCCTTCGAAGGGCCATCGTTCTTCAACATCAACCTCAATGAGCGCTGGCTGAACAACATGGCAGAAATCAGGGCGATGAACCGCGGCGATACGGATGCGCCATACGCACTGCAGTGGGCCGCCCGTCCGCCCATTCTTTTCTCCTTGAAAAACATGATTTTATGGGGTTTGGGATTGCCCCTCGGTTTGGTCGCCTGGGCAGGTTGGGGATTGGCTCTGTGGGAGATGTTCCTCGGACGATGGCGACGCCATTTTATCGTCGTTGTCTGGACGGGCGCATATTTCCTCTGGCAGTCATGGGGATTTACACCGGCAATGCGATACGAAATCCCGGTCTATCCCACTCTGGCAATAATGGCGGCATGGGGATTGTGGCGAGTCTGGGAGAAAACAGGCGAGATCCGGGCCGATAGACGGCGTCTGGCGAAGATTTTCGTGGGGGGAATCGCGTGTGTGACCGTCTTGTGGACGTTCATCTGGGCGCTGGCGTTCACCAGCATCTACACCCGCCCACTCACTCGATTCGAAGCGTCGGAGTGGATTTATTCCCACATCCCCGCTGCAATAAACGTCGTGGTGGAGGCGGATGGTGAGCGATTGTTCGAACCTCTCGCGCTGCCGCTCAACGTCGTCGTGGCTGCGGATAAACCCTACGAGACGGAATTCAAAAGCGAGCACAGCGGGCGTCTGAATGGAATTTCGTTGGCCTCCGTTCGTGATTTGACCCGCGAAAACGAGCAGACGGTCTTTTCGGTAAAAATCGCAGAAACCAAGTCGGGCGGAGAGATCCTGGGGAGACAGCAAACCACCACAGCGCTGATCCAAGATGCTCCGATCGACGTGGATCTGCGTTTTGACGAACCGATCGAAATCTCTGCTGGGAGTTACTATAAGATCCGCCTCGAACTCGATTCGAGCGGCGCGGTGGAATTGAATCGCGAGATCGATGCCGTCGTCGACGTGGCCGGCGCAGAAAATCGCCAGGCAATCAAGCTGCCGCAATTGGAGTACGCGCTCGGCGGCTCCACCACGCCCATCCATCAATTCACGATCCACCATGATGGGCAGATCGTCTCCCTGTACCTCCCGTATGTCTTCGATGCTTCGAGCAATGCAGGCTCGGAGAGAAATCTCAGAATCGAATTGCTGCGCGATCCCGCAGCCGACCCCGTAGCGGTGGCCACGCATCGCGGGGAATCCGTGGATACGGAAACGGAATTGGAAATCCCCTTCGACCAGGTGCTTTCGGTCGTCGCCGGCGAGACGTATTACCTGCGTTTGTCGCTCCTCGAGGGAACCGCATTGGCCATGCGGGCCTCAGCCATCATCAGCGAGACGACCTGGGATGATGGACTGCCTTTTCGGGTAGGCGGCTACGACATCGGCGGCCGCTACAGCAGCCTCAACCAGGAATTGTATTGGCAGGACGATACCGATGAAGACGGGAACGGCGTTTCGGATAAGTTGGAGCGCATCGTTTCGACCTTGACCGATGGGGATTACCTCATCATCACCTCAAACCGGCAGTACGGGACAATCACACGCGTTCCCGTCCGCTACCCGCTTACCATTGCGTACTACCGCGCGTTGTTCGATTGCCCGGAACCGGAGAGGGTCTTGGTTTGTGGAGCTCGAGCGCAAGCCGGCGAAACCGGAGAAAAACTCGGTTATGAACTCGAGCGGGTATTCGAGAGCAACCCCCGGCTTGGGCCTTTGGAGATCTCCGATCAATTGGCCGAGGAAGCCTTCACGGTCTACGATCATCCAAAAGTGCTGATATTCAAGAAAACGGATGCGTTCTCGCCCGATCGAGTCACGGAAATCTTGGAGAAGGTCGACCTCAGCCAGGTTCAACACATTTTGCCCAAGGACGTCGGAAAAGTAGAAGCACCGAAAAGCTTACTCTTGACCGAAAGCGTCTGGGAGGAGCAGCAGGAATCCGGGACCTGGTCGGATTTGTTCGATCGTTCGAGTATCGTCAATACTTCAGACGTGGCTGCGGTCGTCGTCTGGTGGCTGGCAATTGCCGGTATCGGCTGGATCGCTTTCCCGATCACGCGCGTGGTTTTCGGCGGTTTTAAGAACGGGGGTTATCCAATATCGCGCATCGTCGGGCTCTTGCTGGTTGCATGGGGCAGCTGGATGCTGGGAAGCATGGGGGTTTCGGTTTCCCGGCTGACGATCCTGGCGGTGGTTGTCGGAATTGCCTTTATATCCGTGCTCATCGTTTGGGTAGATCGAAAGAACTTTCTGGCGTTCTTGCGGGAACGCAAACGCGAGATTTGGATCACCGAAGGCATTATTTTCGCGTTCTTCTTGTTCGATCTGTTCATCCGTCTGGGGAATCCGGATTTATGGCATCCGTTCTTCGGTGGTGAGAAACCGATGGATTTCTCCTACCTGAACGCGGTGCTGAAGAGCAGCACGTTTCCGCCGTACGATCCCTGGTTTGCGGGGGGGTATATCAACTATTACTACTTTGGTTTCGTGATCGTCGGCATGCCGATCAAGCTGTTGGGCATCATTCCTGCAAAAGCCTACAACCTCGTCATTCCTACGCTCTTTTCCCTGCTCGCCATGGCGGGTTACTGTGTGGCTTACAACCTGGTCGCATTTACTCGGGGACGCTCGGGGAAAATTCCACTGCCCGACGCGCGCACGGCGGGGATCGCCGCTGCCTTGCTGCTCGTTGTTTTGGGCAACCTCGGCACGGCGGACATGCTCTACGACGGTTTCAAGACGCTCGGCGCAG
This sequence comes from Anaerolineales bacterium, assembly GCA_037382465.1. Lineage (NCBI taxonomy): Bacteria > Bacillati > Chloroflexota > Anaerolineae > Anaerolineales > Anaerolineales bacterium. Next base: position 18,014 of record JARRPX010000069.1, read on the forward strand.
CGTCGAACGCCGAAGCTCACGGGTTGCAAGGGACTTTTCAGGCACTGGCCGGAGTGATACGTTTTCTTACCAACGGCTTTCAGTTGCAGATTCCCCTCCATCATTGGTATTGGTCGCGGCGCGCGGCGAGCGAGGCCGCTGGTTTGAGTTTGGAATTTCTTTCTTCTTCGGCGGCTTGCTGTTCGGCGCACTCGGTCCGACGAACATGGCGGATTATCCCGTGTATTGGGCGTTGGGGGTCCTGGGAACTGCGTATGCGGTGCTGCTCTTCCGGCGAAAATTGAGTCTCCGCACCGTTCTCGAAGCGCTGGTATTGGCCGGACTCTTGATCGGCCTGGCCAATTTACTCTTCCAACCTTTTCACGATGCATACGCGCAGGGATACAACAATTTGGAGATATGGAAGGGCACGAAGACTTCCCTTGTGGATTACTTCACCGTTCACGGCTTGTTCCTGTTCTTGATAACAACCTGGATGATCTGGGAAGGCATTCGTTGGATGGGCGAAACGCCGCTCTCGGCGCTGCAGGAATTGAGGCCATATTTTGGGGTCATCGCGCTGAGCGGCATCGTACTTGCGGCGGGTACTGCGATTTTGATCGGACTGGGATACTCCGCTGCCTTCTTCGTCGTGCCGATCACAACGCTGGCAGTGGTGCTGCTTTTACGAAAGGATATGGCGCTCGTAAAGCGGGTTGTTCTGGTGTTGATCGGGGTGGCGATCGCCTTGACGTTCTTCGTTGAGGTGTGGATCGTGGCAGCAACCATCGATCGCATGAATACGGTCTTCAAATTCTACATGCAAGTGTGGGACATGCTCAGTTTGGCTGCCGCTGCGGCTTTCGTCTGGATTCTGGCAGATTTTCACGCCTGGCAGCGGATCTGGAGACGTATCTGGTCTCTCTTGGCGTGCTTTTTAATTGCATCGGCGCTGCTTTATCCGCTGTTTGCCACGCCGGCTAAAATCAAAGACCGCTGGGTGAGTGAAGCTCCGCACTCGTTGGATGGCATGGCCTTCATGCCCTTCGCAGTACGGGATGAACTGCACGACAGCTTTTCTCTTCAAGAGGATTACGAAGCCATTCTCTGGATGCAGGACAACGTCACGGGAACGCAGGTCATTATCGAGGCCAACGCTCCCGAATACCGCTGGGGTTCGCGTTTCACGATTTATACCGGATTGCCGGGCGTAATCGGTTGGTTGAATCACCAGCGGCAGCAACGCGTCGAGGGTCCGCCCGGTGCAGTCGAAGCGCGCGCTGCAGACGTCCTGCACTTTTACCTCACGCTGTCGATTCCGGAAGCCCAGCAGATACTCGACCGGTACAACATCCGCTACGTCGTACTCGGCCGCCTCGAGCGTGCGTACTACGAAAAAGTGCAGCCGTGCATGAGCGGACCGAACGGGCGTAGTGTGAGTTGTGACATGCGCGGCTATCCGTACGGCATGAGCCAGCCGGACGTATCTGCTTCGGAATGTGAACCGATCCATGCGGGTGAAGCCGATAGCCAGCTTGCCTGTCCCACACATGGACTGGAAAAATTCGACTCGATGGTTGATTCCGGAATACTTCGAGAAGTGTTTCACTTCGGTGATACGCAGATTTTCGAGGTCGTGCAATGATCTTCGCCGTCATTGCTTGGTGGGCGGCAAGCACGTTGATCGCCTTGATCGTCCTCCCGATCGTGTGGCGCATCTTCCCCAGGCTGCCCGATCGCGGCTTCGGATTCGTGCACGCGTTCGGGATCATGGCGGCGAGCTACATGCTGTGGATCGCGGCGAATTTTGGTTTGTTACCAAACACCTTCGGCGGCGCCGTATTCGTTTTGGTGCTGCTCGCGTTGCTGAGTGTGTTGATCTCGCACCGCCAACTGCGCGAGATCCAACATTGGCTTCAGGACAACCGCAAGACGGTCATCATCATGGAGGTGCTGTTTCTAGCGGCATTTCTGTTTTGGGCGTTCGTGCGTTCCACCATGCCCGATTTGGACCACACGGAAAAGCCGATGGAGCTTGCGTTCCTTAACGGCATCCTCAGGTCGGAAACTTTTCCACCCCTCGATCCCTGGCTCTCCGGATATGCGATTTCCTACTATTACTTTGGATATATCCAGATCGCGTTCCTGGCGAAATTGACCAGTGTGGTAGGCAGCGTCAGTTTCAACATCGCCAACGCACTCTGGTTCGCCATGAGCGTTGTGGGTACTTTTTCGATTCTCTTCAACCTACTCAGCCGGCGGGACGGCCGGCCGCGGTTCGGTCCCTCGTTTTTGGGTCCGGTATTCGTACTGATCACGGGAAATCTCGAAGGCTTTCTGGAAGTGCTGCATGCACGCGGCCTCTTTTGGCGCCAAACGCTGGCGGGCACACTGGAATCCCCCTTCTGGAGCTGGCTGAACATCAAGCAGCTCGTAGACGCACCTGCGGCTGATCCCAGCTGGCTGCCGCAACGTTTCTGGTGGTGGTGGCGCGCCTCACGTGTCGTTACCGATGTGAACCTCGTTGGCGTGCAGAATGAGATGATAGACGAGTTTCCATTTTTCTCGTTTCTCCTCGCAGACAATCATCCACATCTCCTGGCGCTGCCGTTCGTGCTGCTGGCAGTCACGCTGACGCTGCATATCTTTTTCTTCGGTAAACAAGACGCGGCTCATCTTCGAGCGGAACGGCCTTCGACGAACGTAGAAAACGTGATCAACCTTGGACTGTTCATTTTTCTGCTTTTCGTCATCGCACGCAGCATCGTTGATTCCGTCACGCCTGGAATGGATTTCGGCGCTGTCGTCATCGTCATGATTAAAAGCAGTATCGTTCCTACGATCGGGGTCTTCCTGATCTGGACGTTATTCCGTGTTCTCTCCGGTGTGGAAAAATCCGCATTAACCGCAGTGGAATTCTGGATTAGCGCCTGGATCTTCGGTGGTGTGATCTTCTTGAACACCTGGGATTCCCCGATTTATCTGACGTTGCTCGCCTTGTGCATCATCTGGCGTCTCAGGGGCCTGGCTCGCATCGAAATGTTGAAACACACCTTCAACACGCTCGTCGCTGTAGCAACGGCCGCAGTTTTGCTGTATTTCCCCTGGTATCCGACTTTCAGTTCTCAACTGGGCGGCGTACTCCCGAATTTGGTTTTTCCCACTCGATTTCCGCAGTTCCTGGTCATGTTCGGCCCACTGCTGCTGCCGATTTTGTGGTGGCTGGTTTTAAAACTGCGGGATCATTGGCAGGGGATAGACAGAAGGCTGATACTGATCGTAACAATCGGCCTGCCGTTGGGGCTTCTGCTGCTCTCCTGGCTGTTTACCTGGGGCGTCATCCTTCCCGTCATCAGCCAGCAGGAACTGGATGTCAGTTTGGCCGGTTTGGGAGCCGAGACAGTTCACCAAGTGTTCGAGGCGGCGCTTTCGCGATTGGGGACCGGTTGGACGGCGCTTGGGGTGAGTTTGTTGATCGGTATGGGTACGGCCCTCCTGGTGCAGCGTTTCCGATCTCGTGAAGAGTCCGAACGGGATGACAACCCGACGTGGGTTTTTATCGCCATGCTCATCATCATCGGTGCGCTCCTGGTGCTTGGGCCGGAATTCTTCTACCTGCGCGACCAATTCGGATACCGGATGAATACGATTTTCAAATTCTATTTTGCAGCATGGATTTTGTGGGGGCTGGCTGCTGCCTATGCGGTGAGTGAGATATGGCGTTGGGGCTGGCGGCTTATCACTGCATTGGCCGCCCTGCTGCCCACGGCACCGATCTTCCTCAATCTGTACGATGAATTATCCGCAAACGGATTGGAAGGGAAAACAGCGGGAATCGCAGCCGTTGTGCTGGGATTGTACGTGTTGGCCTGGCTCGTTTGGTTGATATACCTCGGGAAAGCGATGCTGTTGGCGAAATCCGGCAGGTCACTTCTCCGGCGTGGATTGACAGCCATGGTATTGCTGCCGCTCTTCCTGGGCCTTCTTTACCCCTATCTTACGCTGTGGACGAAAACGGATCACTTCCATCCTGCTGACGGTTATACGTTGGACGGCGCGAATTTCATCGAGCGGGGCAATCTTCCGGATTATCAGGCCATACAATGGATTCGCGAAAACCTGCCCATGGGCGTGATCAGCGAAGCCGTGGGGGGAAGTTATAATCCGCATTATGCGCGCGTCGCCACAAATACCGGATTGCCAACGGTGTTGGGATGGCCTGGACACGAAAGCCAGTGGCGCGGTGGGTACGAGGAAATTGGGTCACGCAAAGATGATATCGCTGCGCTGTACCAGTCACGAAACTGGGAGGATGCACAGCTCATCCTCGATCGCTACGGCATCGATTATGTGTACGTCGGTTCTGCGGAAAGGGCCAATTATGAGTATCTATCCGAGCAGAAATTCGAAATTCACATGGATTTGATCTATAACAAGGATGATGTGCGAATTTATGCCAGAAAAGGAGCGATGGTTCCGTGATGGCCAGGCGCAAGTCCATTACCGTTGAAGTCGTAATCTACGTTCTGATTCTCGCCCTGGCAGCATGGTTGAGATTGGTTCAACTGGGTGCCTCACCGCTTTCCGCATCCGAAGCAAGCCACGCGCTCGCCGCTGCCAGCATCACGCCCCAAGCCTCGCCGTTCTGGCAAGACGGTGGGCTCGTTGCACCTAGCAACCCTGTTTATAACAACCTTACGGCGTTATTGTTCCAACTCTTTGGCGCCACGGATGGGATCGCACGGCTTGCGGGTGCGCTGGCGGGCACGGCGCTGGTCTTAACGCCGATTCTTGCACGTCAGCGGCTCGGACCTGCAAACGCCATTGGATTGTCAATCGTGTTCTGCATCTCGCCAGTATTCATAACGGTGTCGCGAACCGCCGGCAGTCCTATTTTCGCAGCGCTCGGAATTGTTTCGGCGTTGTTGTTGTTCGTAGGGGCAACATCTGAGGATTCTTTGCGGGGGCGCTTGCCTTGGTTCGCGGCTGCCCTCGGTCTGGCGCTGGCCACCGGAGCCGATGCGATTCAAGGCCTGCTCACCATCATTGTTGCGGCCGCATTTTTACTCACTCGGAAATCGGCGTACGAAGCATTCGTCCGTACGTTCAAGCAGCATCGAATCGTTCGATATGCATCGATCATGCTGATCACGTGGGCCGCCGCAGTCAGCGGCTTGGGATTCTCGCTTGTTGGTTTCTCCGGAATGTCCAAATCCGTCGGCGATTGGTTTTCCGGGTGGTTCACGCCCGGACGACTGCCAGGGATTACGTCCGTGATGATCGTACCCTTCTACGAACCGCTCGTTTTCATTTTCGGAATGGTCGGCATCGTCTTCGCAGTGCGCAATTCGGATCGACTGGGACGAAGCGCCGCAGTATGGTTCGTCGCTGCTTTGGTCATCAATGTGCTCTACGTTGCACGCCGGCCGGGTGATCTTGTGTGGGTCGTGATGCCGCTGGTGTTTCTTGCCGCGCCGCTGCTCGTCACGCTCGCCGCCCGCCTCAGACAGAGAACCCAATGGCTGGGATTCTTCTTTCTCATTTCCTTGATTGTATTTCTTATCATTTACAACGTCATGCTGCTCAACGTGGACGTATCCGGATTGAGGTTGAGCGGGTTTTTACGCATGATAGATCCCAAATTCTACCCGCTCGTCGTTCTGGGAATCTGTATCCTCTTGGCTCTTGTCGTCGTTTCTTATGCACTCGGGTGGGATGTAATAACCGCTGTCGATGTCGTGGGAGCCGCTGCTGCCTTGTTTCTTGGACTGCTGACGATCTCTGCGACATGGCACCTGAATTTTACCGGTGCGGGTGCCCGGGAACTGTGGTACCCGCAAAGCACGACAAAGAGCGTGTACACTTTAAAGTCGACCGTTCAAATGATTGCGTGAGGCGCCTCTCTCCCAGGAGAGTTGGATCCTCTTCGTGCGGGCGGACCTGGTACCCGGAGCGGCGGAAATACTGTCGGATGCGGATGTCGAGTAGATCAGAAAGCCGTTCTCGATGAAGCCTGTGAGTGTCATCGCCATCGACGGGCCTGCGGCTTCGGGAAAATCGACCCTGGGCGCCGAGCTGGCGAGGCGTTTGGGATATTTGTATGTGGATACGGGCGCGATGTATCGAGCCGCCACGCTCGCAGTCCTGCGGCGATCCATTTCGATCGAGGATGAACGCGACGTAACCGGGGTGGTTTCGGAAATCGAAATCGACGTCCGTCCGCCGACGAAAAACGACGGCCGGCAGAACGACATCCTCGTCGACGGTGAGGATGTCACGTGGGAAATACGATCTCCTGAAGTAGACCGGAACGTCTCCCAGGTATCGATGTATTCCGGTGTACGGGATATCTTGACCCGCCGGCAGCGGGAGATCGGAAAGCGCGGGAGGGTCGTCATGGTGGGCCGTGATATCGGTACGGTGGTGCTGCCCGACGCAGATTTAAAGATTTATCTGGACGCCTCCGCGGAAGCTCGTGCGAGAAGGCGATACCTGGAAAATGAAGCACGTGGGAATTCGTTGAGTTACGAAGAGATCCTGCAAGCCGTAAAACGGCGCGATCACATCGATTCGACGCGGGAGCTCGCGCCCTTGCGAGTTGCCGGGGATGCAATCGTGATCGACTCCACGCAGCTGAATATCACGCAGGTTTTCGATCGGGTTTTCACGTTGGTAGAAGATCGTGGATAATAAGTAAGAGGGTCTGGTTGGTATGGAGGAAGACATGATCCGAGCAGAAGCGAATGCCCCGGCACGGCACGGATGGCCCGGAGGCTACGATCATGCGCGCCTGGAACCTCGAAGGCGGGTGTTGCGTTGGCTGATCGATGAAATCGGGTTTCGTGTGTTGGCGAAGGTCGAACGCGTTGAAGGCCTGGATAATTTACCGTCGAGTGGTCCTGCGATCGTTATGATCAACCACATCGCCTTTATCGATCCAATCGTGGTGTTGGGAAGCCTACCTCGCAATTTGGTTCCCTTGTCGAAACAGGAGGCCTTTTACTATCCGCTCTGGGGAATTTTCCCCTATCTCTGGGGGGTTATACCGGTGCACCGCGATGAGGTCGATCGGCGTGCCATTCGCATGGCGCTCGAAGTCCTGGAGGCAGGCGAATTGATACTCGTCGCGCCGGAGGGCACGCGCAGTCCTGCACTGCAGAAAGCGCGGGAAGGGATCGCCTACCTGGGGTACCGCAGCGGAGCTCCCATCGTGCCCGTGGCGGTAACAGGAACGGAAGGATTCCCCACGCTGAGTCCGAAGCGGATGCGCCAACCGGGCGCCGTGGTGAAGCTCGGCCGGCCTTTTCGATTCCGGAAAATCAATGGACGCTTGCGCAGAGACCGCCTGCAGAAGATGACGGATGAGGCGATGTACGTGCTGGCCAGAATGCTCCCGGAAGAACGAAGAGGGTACTATTCCGATCTGTCCCTGGAAACGGGCGAAACGATTGAATTTTTATGAATCCGCGCTTCTCAATCCAACTCGACCGGCCGGATTCGGACGATCGGTCTGCGATTTACCGACGATACTTGGATGCAGACTGTTGATTCCCATAAATGACGGTATAATTGGGCTGTTATAAATCTGGAATGGAGGCACCTATCGTCGAGAGATAAATGCTTTGGGAAGGCATAGCGCAAGGCCCCGATTTCATCGGGGTGACGAGGATGAGGGTTCCCCAGCTGCGAGGCGGGGTTAACTGGCCGAGAACAAACGCTCGAGCGGCAGGCCAGGAAAATCGAATGATCAGCGGATGCCCTCCGGGTGAACCACCACCCGTACCTTCCCCAGAAAACTTAATTTCCTGGTGTACAAAATTGTGTTGGCGACGACACGTACAAAGCATCGGGTTGTGGTGAACGGCAAACACCATCAACTTGGAGGCGAAGCATGTGTGGCATCGTTGGTTATGTCGGCACGCGTAGTGCCGAGCCGATCATCTACGAAGGCTTGAAACGTTTGGAATACCGCGGGTACGACTCCGCGGGATTGGCGATCATCGAAGGTGGAAAAATTGAAATCCGGCGTGACGCGGGGAAACTCGAGCGTCTCGGGGAACTCCTGGAAACCGATCCCGTACACGGAACGATCGGCATCGGTCACACGCGCTGGGCGACCCATGGAGAGCCGAGTGCGCGTAACGCACATCCGCACGTCGGTGCGTCCGGCGAAGTCGTTCTGGTGCACAACGGAATCGTGGAAAACTATCTTTCCCTGCGGGATGAATTGAGCGCGGAGGGGGTCGAGTTCAATTCGGAGACCGATTCGGAAATCATCGTTCATCTGGTCGAACGCTACATGGCGTTGGGCCACGACCTCGCCAAAGCGACTCGCCTGGCGATCGAAAACATCGAAGGGGCGCATGGGATCGTTCTGCTTTCCGTGCGTGAACCCGACCGGATCGTGGCGGCTCGCATCGGTAACGCCGGTGGCGTCGTAGTGGGCATCGGAGAGGGTGAGATGTTCGTGGCTTCAGATCTTCCCGCCATCCTGCAGCACACTCGCCGGGTGGTTTTTCTCGAATCGGGTCAGATGGTCGTCGTGAAGCGCGATGAATTCGAGGTCAGCTCTTTGGACGGAGACGTCGTCAACGCCGAGGTTCAATCCGTAGCCTGGGATCCGGTCTCCGCGGAAAAAGGGGAATACAAACATTTCATGCTCAAGGAAATCTTCGAGCAAGTGCGAAGTTCGACGGACACGATTGCGGGACGCGTCGATTTCGATCGGGGAAAAATCATCCTGCCGCAGCTAAATCTGACTGCGGAACTCGCAAAGAAAATCGAGAAGATTGTGATTATCGCCTGCGGTACGGCCGCACACGCGGGTATGGTTGGAAAGGTTTTGATCGAACGCATCGCCCGGATCCCCGTGGAGGTCGATATCGCCTCGGAATTTCGTTACCGGGAGCCGCTGGTGGATGAAAATACGGTCGTCCTGGCGATCAGTCAGTCCGGGGAAACTGCGGACACACTGGCGGCGATGGCGGAAGCGCATGCGCGCGGCGCGGTATTGTGGAGTATCGTCAACGCCATCGGCTCGCAGGCGATGCGCGTCGCCGATGGCTGTATCGGCATGCAAACGGGCCCTGAAATCGGGGTTGCTTCGACCAAGGCTTTTACCGCGCCTTTGATCGATTTGTATATGCTGGCGATTTTGCTTGCGGACTTACGCGGTGCGATCGACGATACGCGACGACGCGATCTGGTCCGCGATCTGCGCCTGATTCCGGATCTGGTAGGCCAGTGTCTCGACCGGGCAGATGATGTCGAGAAGATTGCCTGGTCGTTGAAGGACGTCGAGCATTGTCTGTACCTGGGCAGGGGCATTCAGATGCCCATCGCCTACGAAGGCGCATTAAAGTTGAAAGAAATTTCCTACATCCACGCCGAAGCCTATCCCGCCGGCGAGATGAAACACGGTCCGATCGCTTTGATCGATAAGGAAATGCCCGTGATCGCCATCGCAACGAAGGACCTGTGGTACGAAAAGATGCTCAGTCAAATCGAGCAGACGAAGGCGCGCGGCGGCGTGGTCGTAGCCGTAGCTACGGACGGGGACGAGCTGCTGCCGAAAATCGCGGATCAGGTACCCGTCTGCGTCCAGGCCGCGTAACGATCCTTGGCGTCTGTGTAAATTCGGGTTTTTCACGCCCGATACTGAATCGTGAACCGCCGGCGAAATTACGGCGGTTCTTCCTTAAATTGCGGCGATGAGGACAAATTGGGCGGTTTCGTTGTATATAATAACAATGAGATGGCGAGATTTTACGAAATTAAACTACAATATACACGTAATGAATTTGTCCCCAGCCCAGGAGGAAGAAGAATGCTTCGAAGCACATTGAATGCTCGATTGGCTCTCATTGGACTAATGCTGATGATCGGCCTCTTGAGTTCCTGCAACATGCCGGCTCCAGAAATTTCGACGCCGGATCTTCTGGGAACGTCCGCTGCGCAAACCGTCGAAGCACGGCTGACTCAGGATGAAAGCGTCGCTTCCTCGACTCCCGATACATCGGGCGGCCAATCATCTCCAACGCCGGAGCAATCCACCGAAGCAACGGGTACGCCAACCACAACCGCCACGCCCGGCGACGAAAATTGCAACCGGGCGGTATTCGTCGACGACGTAACCATCGCCGATGGCACGGAATTCAAACCGGGGACTTCCTTCACCAAGACGTGGCGCTTGCGAAACGAGGGGACCTGCACCTGGAACAGCGAATACGAACTCGTTTTCTTCGACGGGGATTTGATGGGCGCCGAGGAATCCTACCCGCTCGCAGGGGAAGTACGGCCCGGGGATGAAGTCGATCTTTCCGTCGAATTTCAGGCGCCCGAACTCGAAGGCAGCTATCGATCGGATTGGCGCTTGAAAGATCCTTCCGGGGAGATATTCGGCACGGGTGAGGACGGCGATCAAAGCTTCTGGGTGGAAATCGTCGTCTCCAGCGAGGTGGAGGACCTCGATCTTGGTCCGGCGACATGGCGGGACACCTTCGACGGCTATATCTATTGGTACCTGCTGGATACCGATCAAACCAAATTCGAGATCAAGAACGACCAGATGGTGATGCAAACGTTCAGTACGGGTGGACTGGATGAGTGGGGGCTTTCCAGTCGACCGGTGGCGGACGATTTCTACCTCGAGATGATCGCCACGACTGGGGACAAATGCGGCGGCCTGGATCGATACGGCGTCCTGGTTCGGGCGTCCGATCCAAACCACGCTTATGTTTTTGGCTTCTCCTGCAACGGCAAATACCGTCTCTACCGCTGGAACGATGGTGAGTTCAAGGCCCTGGCCGGTTGGTCGAGCTCTCCGTACATCGTGTCGGGACCGAACCAGACCAACCGCCTGGGCATCTACGTCAAAGGCAGCACATTCAAACTCTATGCCAATGGGAATTTATTGACCTCACTCACCGACAGTATGTTCAAGAGTGGCCGCTTTGGGTTGTTCATTGCGGCAGAGCAGACGGATAATTTCGAAGTCGTGGTCGATGAGATTGCCTATTGGGAGCAGTAAACGTCCGCCGATTCCATGTATACTGAATATTGGAAGCGGAACGTTCACATTCGCGGTGAAATCAAGATCCTGTAAAGGTAGAGGGTTTTCTGATTCAAGCGGAGGGTTCCCCATGCGCCGAGGACGCAGCATCGTACGATTGCTCCTGTTATTCCTCTTTTTTCTTCTTACATCGACGTGCAGCAGTACGGATCGAGCAGCCCAGTTGGCGGGAAAGGCTGTCAACGCGCTGGAGGACGTCGAATTTGCGACGATTCAGATCGAGGCAACAGGCACGTTCGTCGATCCGCAAGAGGGCTTGCTCTCCAACATCGCCGGGCGTGGATCCGGTTTCATCATCGACCCGTCCGGCATCGCCGTCACCAACAATCACGTCGTCAGCGGTGCGGCGACGCTGAAAGTGTGGGTAGGGGGTGAAGAAACGTCACGCAATGCGACGATTCTCGGCGTATCGGAGTGTTCGGATCTGGCGCTCATCGATATCGACGGTGAAGACTATCCGTATCTGCAGTGGTACGCAGGAGATATTCAGGTCGGCCTCGATGTTTACGCCGTTGGTTTTCCCTTGGGCGACCCGGAGTTTACTTTGACTTCAGGAATCGTATCGAAGGAAAAGACGAGCGGCGACACACCGTGGTCCTCCGTCGACAATGTACTGGAACACGACGCGACCCTCAACCCGGGCAACTCGGGCGGACCCCTGGTCACGCAGGACGGGAAGGTCGTTGGGGTGAATTTTGCTTCCAGCCAGCGTCCTGGCACGCAAGCGCAATATTTCGCCATCAAGGCCGACGAGGCCACGGCGATCGTCGACCGGCTGCGCGCGGGCGAGGACGTCACCTCGATGGGCGTCAACGGCGTGGCTGTGAACGATGGCGAAAGCCTGTATGGAATATGGGTTTACTCGGTAACGGCGGGATCCCCGGCGGACGTCGTAGGCGTTCAGCCAGGCGACATCATCGTCACTCTTGAAGGTCTGGTGCTCTCGACCGACGGCACGATGGCGGATTACTGCGACGTCTTGCGGACGCACGGCGAGGACTCCGTGATGAGCATCCAGATCCTTCGCTTCGCGTCGCAGGAAGTGCTGGAAGGCCGCGTGAACGGTCCGCCGCTGCAGGTGTCGTACTCCTTCGGGCGAGAATTGGCTTCGAACGTCCAGGAAGATGAACAACTGCCCTCCGGCGCCTACAAGGACTACATGGTCATCCGGGACAGCCAAAACGAAATTCAGATGGAAGTGCCGACGGCCTGGAGTGACGTCGATCCCGATATTTTATGGGACTACACGGCCAGCCTGTGGGCGGCTCCCGATCTGGTGGATTTCACGATTTTCGAGGAGGGTCCCGGCGTATCGTTCGCCGCGTTCAACCGGGAGTATCTTGCCGTGGGTACGATCGAAGATGAGCTGGAAGATCCTTTCGTACGTCAAGATGACTGTGTGTTCAACGATCGTTATCCTTTCGAAAAACCCAATTTCAAAGGGATGTTCGATCTCTACACGGACTGCAACGGAGCCGGCGGACCGGTGCGTCTGGCGCTCGTGGCTGAACTCCAGGATCCAACCCAGGACGTGCTCGTGCGCATTATCATCCAGGTCATAACGGAAGACGATCTCTACGCTCTGGATCATATCCTGGAGACGTTCGAAGTCATCGCGCCGATTCTGTAATCGATTCAGTGATTGCTTGTATCACTAATAATTTGCATGTAATATTGAGCAGGGTAGTAGAAATTTCAATGGAGGCGGATGATGAAACCCAGAGGTTTGAAAACAGCGTTATTTGGTATCAGTTGTTTGGCAATCCTTCTATCTGCATGTGGCGGAGGCGGGGCGGCTTCCTCGTTGGAGGACGCCAAGAGCGCCATCATACAGATCGAAGCCAAGGGGAGTTTCGTCGATCCGGAAGTGGGGTTGATGCTGAACGTGGC
>JARRPX010000070.1 GCA_037382465.1 Anaerolineales bacterium
AGGCAGGTCCAGGCGACGAAGAACAAGGTAACCGCGGACAGCGGGTCGATCAGCACGCCGATGTTGAAATAAGTCTCCCCGGTCTGCAGCCAGGGGATGGAAGAAGCGATGGGATGCTGGCCGAGATGTTCGCTGGTGACCGCCATGCCGAATACGGTCATCGCCAATCCCCACGAGATCAACATTGCACCAATGGCAAGCGTATGGCTGAGACGGTTGTTCCGGTTGGCCCACAGCACGATCAGAAAGAAGGCCAGGATCGGAGGAAGTGGAATGAGCCACGTCAGGAGTTCTGGTTGCATCGTCACCCGCCTACCACTTCATCATGTCGATATCTTCGACGGCGACCGTCGTGCGCACCGGTAGATCGAAATGATCAACGCCAGGCCGACGGCGGCCTCGGCCGCCGCGACTGCGAACACGATCAGCGCAAAAACCTGGCCGCGGATGGCCAGGGTGCCGTAGCGCCAAAAAGCAACCAGGTTGATATTCGTGGCGTTCAGCATCAATTCGATGCCCATCAAGATTGCCAGCGCATTCCGGCGAGCCAGTGCGCCGTACAAACCCACACAAAATAAAGCCGCAGCGAAGATGATGTACCAGGACAAGGGGATCATGCCTCACGCTCCTCCTCAGACGCAGAACCCCGCGGCCAGGCGATCATGATCGAACCGATGAGTGCAGCAAGCAGTAAAACCGAAGCGACCTCGAACGGTATGATGAAGCGGTCGGCGTCGACGAGGGAGAGCCCCAGATCGTCCAGGAAGATCTCGGCGTCCAGCGCAAACGGGGGCGCCTGCGACTGCAGCGCCGGTATCTGGTTGAAAAGCGCCAACAAACCCGCGAAGAGCACGACGGCGGCCAACAGCGCCAACCCCCAATTTCGATTGACGTGCATTTTCGTCGCGCCCATAGCGCGCTGCGTCAGCATCACGACGATGATGATGAGGATGGCGATCGCATCGATGTATACGGCCACCTGCACGACGGCCAGGAATCCGGCATCCAAGAGCACGAACAGCACGGCGATTCCGGCCAGGACGAGGATGAGCCACAGCGCAGCGTGTACCAGATGTTTGCTGAGGACCACCATCAGCGCTGCGAACAGCGTGCCGGCCGCGATCAGCAGAAATACCAATTGAAGGGAGGTCATTGAACGTTCACTCTCATGGCTGTGTCTGCGAACTTCCAGTCTGAAGATTGGACGTACGAAGCGCCAAACCTTCCTGTTCACGCCTTCTGGCTCGCGCATAACTTCGCAATGCGGTCAGCACGATCACCAACAACAAGAGATTGCTCCCCAGATGCACGAGAATCCGGTTGAGCGAGAATTCCGTGACCAATTTCTCCGCCACGGCCGTGAACATCAAGCCGGCCAAAGCGATCGGCGTAAAGAGTTTCCAATTGAGGCTGTTCATCTGGTCGATGCGCACACGCGGGAACGATCCCCGAATCCAGATGACGACGAAGTAAACCGCCGTGGTTTTGATGAAGAAGTAGAGTAAGCCCAGCAACGGGTATTCACTGGCGCCCGGTCCCTGCCATCCACCCAGAAACAGGGTAGCGGTGAGTGCAGAGACGGTGAAAGCGTGCAGGAACTCGGCCACGAAGAACATCCCGAAACGAAGCCCGGAATATTCGATATTGAATCCGGCGACGATCTCCGATTCCGCCTCCAACAAGTCGAACGGGGCGCGTCCCACCTCGGCGATCGAACTGACGAAAAAGATCAGGGCGGCGAACGGCGACAGTACGGCGAACCAATAGGAGTGCTGCGCTTCGGTGATTTGCACCATGCCCATCGATCCGGCCAGCAGCACGGGCACGAGCAGCGCCAACACCATCGGTACGGCATATGAGAGCATCTGCGCGACCGTACGAAAGGCGCCCAGCAAAGCGTATTTATTGTTGGACGACATCCCTGCCAGCATGATGCCCAGCGTGCCCACCGCGCCGATCGAGACGGCGTAAAGGACGCCAACGTTGATGTCCGAGCCGGTTAGATGCGGCGCCAGTGGAATGACCGCCCAGACACCCACCACCGACATTACTGCCAGCAGCGGCGCCAGATTGTACGGTACGATGTCGGCGCCGGTAGGCGTGATCAATTCCTTGGTTACGAGTTTGAGGGCGTCTGCGAAGGTCTGGAAAATGCCGAAGGGACCCACTCGATTTGGTCCAAGGCGATCCTGTATTCGAGCGACGAGTTTACGCTCCGCCCAGATGAGAAAGAAAGTAGCGACGAGGGCGGCGGTGCCCAGCACAAATGCGCCCAAAAGACTTTGTATGAACTCGACGACGCCGGGCGCCAAACCAAGATTTTCAAGCAGCCCACGAAACCATTCACCAAACCAGCCGAACGGATCGTTGATGTCAAACGGCATGTCTCGCTCCTACGCGTTCAAATCAGAGTGACTCCTCGAAGGATATACGAATTCCGAGTCACATAATCCATGCAATACGAAATGGCTGATGTGTTGCTACCATCAGCCACCGTCTGGTCGCCTTGGATTTAGAACCACTCCAAAGCGCCTTTCCGCCAGGTATACATCAACCCGGCAGTAAGGATGAAGATAAAGAGTACCCCCTCTAGGACCATGTACAGGCTCAGCTTGTCGTAAGCTACCGCCCATGGAAACAGAAACACGGCTTCGATGTCGAAAACCAAAAAAATGAGCGCGAAGACGTAGTATTGACCTTTAAGTTGAACGTACGTTTCCCCCACGGTCTCGACGCCGCATTCGTAGATCGATTGCTTGATTGCGTTGGGTTTTTTCGGCGAGAGAATCCAGTTGGCAGCGATGGCAACACCCGGTAGTATCAGACCGACGATCAACAAGATACCCAAGAAAACCCAGGGTCTGAGCATCAACGCTCACTCCTCCCAATACCAGCCCACAGAAAAATTCGGGGCTTTCTCTCCCATGAAACTGGACATAGCTTATCACGTTCATCATTTACAGTAAAGGCGCAAGGTTATCGGTCGATCGTGACGAAACTCACCCGCCCCTGAGCTTCTGTCGTCATATTGCCGGAACGTTCCATCGCGCAATCGCCGAGCGCAAAGGCATCCCGATGGTATAATTCCGGCGTGTCGCCCCGATGCACGTCCGAGGAATGGGAAACTTATCTCCGCGCTCAGCCAGACGCACATTTACTGCAAACGCCGCAGTGGGGTTCTCTGAAAAGTGTGTATGGCTGGGAAGTAGCACGCATCCTGGGAGAAAGCTGCGGCGCACAGGTCCTCTTCCGCCGCCTGCCGCTGGGCTTCACCCTGGCTTACGTGCCCAAAGGCCCGCTGGGCGATTGGCTGCCGGCGCTCCTTCCCGAATTGGATTCGTTGTGCAGCCAAAAACGCTCGATCGCACTTAAGATCGAGCCTGATGAAAATATCGATCCGGCGCTGCAAACCAAACTACATGAAAACGGGTTTCTTACCAGCCCGCATTTCATTCAACCGGCTACAACGCTCGTGGTCGACCTGCGCGCCGAGGAGAACGAGATTCTGGCTCGCATGCATCAGAAAACACGCTACAACATACGCCTGGCTTCCCGGAAGGGGGTCAGCGCCCGTCCGTGGACTGATCTGGATGCCTTCGGGCGCATGATGCAGGCGACTGCGCAGCGCGACGATTTCGGCGTTCATGTCCCCTCATACTACCGACGGGCATACGACCTTTTCCATCCATCCGGCGCCTGCGAGCTCTTCGTTGCAGAGCATGAAGGTCAACCGATTGCGGCGATCATGGTTTTCGCGCGCGGCAGTCGTGCCTGGTATCTCTACGGCGCGTCGACAGATGCACACCGCAGCCGCATGCCGACCTATCTTCTGCAGTGGCAGGCGATACGTTGGGCGCGCCAGCGTGGCTGCACGCAGTACGATCTTTGGGGCGTCCCCGATGAAGACCAGGAAACCCTGGAGGCCAATTTCATGCGTCGCAGCGACGGGCTGTGGGGCGTCTACCGCTTCAAGCGAGGCTTTGGAGGAAACCTGGTGCATTCCATCGGCGCCTGGGATCGCCCCCGCATCCCCTGGCTTTACCGGCTCTACCACACCTGGACGAGTAGACGCAACGGATGAGAATGAACGATGCCCCCGGAATCGATATCTGATCGAACCCAATGGAACGCAGCAGTTACTGCTCTTCCCAGCGCCGATTTACTGCAGTCCTGGGAATGGGGGGACTTAAAAACCAAATATGGATGGGAGGCGCATCGCCTGCTGTGGAAAGATGCGCGCGGAAAGCCACTCGCAGCAGCTCAAATCCTGCAGCGCAACCTGCCGCTTCCCGGCATCGGCAGGCGCTTCTCGATCTTCTATTGCCCCAGAGGACCCGCACTGCAGTGGTCCGAAGCTGCGCTGCGCTCGCAGGTACTCGAAGACATGGAACGTTTCACAACCGATCAGAAAGCCGTGTTTCTCAAGATCGATCCCGGTTTTCCACTTTCGTACAGCGATGCGAACACTACCGAAACGCTCGTAGATAATCCTGCAGGCAGGAGTGTTCTGGCATCACTTGAAGAGCAAGGTTGGCGCCCCTCCGTCGAACAAATCCAGTTCCGAAGCACATTTCTCCTCGATCTGTCCAAAACGGAAGACGGCTTACTTGCGGAAATGAAACAAAAGACCCGCTACAACATCCGCCTCGCCGGCCGCCGAGGGGTCTCCGTACGCCAGGGAGACCTCAACGATTTCGACCTGCTCTACCAGATGTACGCAGAGACCTCCATCCGGGATGGATTCGCCATTCGAGATCCGGCGTACTACCGCGAGGTTTGGGGAAGTTTCATCCGGGCCGGTTTGGCCCAGCCGTTCATCGCCCAGGTGGACGAAACGCCGGTGGCGGCGGTCATCGCATACCGCTACGCGGACACCGCGCTATACATGTACGGCATGTCTCGCGAAGTGTATCGCGAGAAAATGCCCAACTATCTGCTGCAGTGGGAAGCGATTCGCTGGGCGAAGGAACAAGGCTGTAGTAAATACGATTTCTGGGGCGCACCGGAAACGCTCGACACGCATGATCCGCTATGGGGCCTATACCGATTCAAATCGGGCTTCGGAGCGCAGTACGTGCGTTCACTGGGCGCCTGGGATTACGTCACGAGACCGTTGCTCTATTGGTTGTATACGGTATTGAAGCCGAAAGCACTCGATCTGATGCGCGTCCGCGGCGTGCGTAAGACAAAGCAGAGCATCGAGGATTGAAAGCTTATAACCCCGCGGTTCGCCGACGATGCTCACCCAAAGGATGTAGAGAATGAATGTGCCAACCCTACCCCGCTTGAAGATCGCCCATTTGCCGACTCCAATAGAACCGCTGCCGCGCCTGAGCGCTTCCCTCGACGGCCCCACGTTGTGGATCAAACGCGACGATCAGACGGGGTTGGCGTTCGGAGGCAACAAGACTCGGAAACTCGAGTACCTCGTTGCCGACGCACAAGCCCACGGCGCTCGCACGCTGATCACTCGAGGCGCCGCGCAATCGAATCACTGCCGCCAAACAGCAGCCGCCGCAGCCCGTTTCGGCTTCGACTGCATCCTCATCCTCACCGGCGACCCCACCGAGCACTGGACCGCGAACTTGCTGCTGGATCGCCTGCTGAATGCGGATATCGTGTGGACCGAAGGCGCCGCCCCCGATGAGATGCTCCAACAGACTTTCGACGCGGCCTGGGCCGACGGCCGCCGCCCGTACCTCATCCCCTACGGCGGATCCAATGCACTCGGCGCAAGCGCCTACGCCACAGCGATGCTGGAATTCCTTTCACAAGATGTTCCCGTGGATCGCATCGTACTGGCATCCTCCTCCGGCGGCACGCAAGCCGGTTTGCTCGCCGGAGCTAAGATTGCCGATTACCAGATTCGAATCAGCGGTATCAGCGTCGACCCGAAAGCCGAGCCGTTGAAAAACACGATTGCGGATTTGGCGACGCAAATCTGTGAGCTGCTGGGAAAACCCCACAAGATCGAACCGAATGACGTGGAAGTTTGGGACGATTATCTTGGAGCGGGATACGGCGTTCTCGGTGACCTCGAACGCCATGCGCTGATAGACTTCGCCCGCATGGAAGGCATATTACTGGACCCCGTCTATACCGGCCGCGCTGCGGGCGGCATGTTGGATCTCATTTACAGCGGCGAATTCTCCAGCGATGAGACCATCTTGTTCTGGCACACCGGCGGCACGCCGACGCTCTTCGCCTACGACGATTTGCTGGATTAATTCACACCGACGATCTCGTAAACTTCGATCGGCTTTTCTTTCCCTTCGGCCACGATAGGCGGGAGCTCGACCACCTCGATCGATTTGAGAATGGCCTTTGCCGTCTCGCGGCTGATGAGGATCTGTCCGGCTGCGGCGTTTTCCTGCAGCCGCTTGGCCGTGTTGACGCAATCGCCGATGGCCGTGTATTCCACGCGCTGCTGCGTTCCCACAAGCCCGAGCAGAGCTTCACCGGCATGTATGCCGATCCCGAACGAAAGCCGCCCATCCTCAGGGAGTTCTCGATGCAACCCTTCGACGGAGGATTTCAAGGCGATCGCCGAACGTACGGCACGCAGGGTGTGATCCTTCTGAGGTATCGGTGCGTTGAACCACGCCATCACCGCATCACCAAGGAATTTATCGATCGTGCCCTCCTCCCGCAGTATGGCTTCTGCGGCCGCCGCCAGATAACGATTGAGCACCGTCATCAACGTTTCCGGCTTTTCCTTCTCGCTGAACGCCGTAAAACCGCGGATGTCGGCGAAAAACGTCGTAATCTGTGCCCGGTGACCGCCGAGCTGGAGGGCGTCCGGGTCGAGTTGATCGATCACCGCCGGCGACACCATACGCTCGAAGAGGCGCCGCTGTGCTTCCAGGCGGCGTTTCTCGGTCAGATCATCCAAGACGATGGCCACGCCGCGAGTGGCGTCCTCTGCCGTCTTCAGGGGAGAGAGATTGAGACTCAAATCCACTTCCCCGCGATCTTCGATCTGCGTATGAACTTCCAGGCCGCGAAAGCGCTTATCCTTTTTCTCGACCTGCTCAATTTTCGTCGAAAGGTCATCCGAAAGAGATTCCAACTGCTGCCGCAAGGAGGTTCCGAGAAGCACCTCCCGGGTCGTGGCCAGGATATTCTCGGCGGCCCGGTTGCACAATGTGATGGCGTCCTCGACATCGGACGTGAGCACCCCGCTCACGATGGAGTTGAACACATCTTCCATCAAGTTTTTCAATTCGGACACTTCATCCAGACTGCGCTTCACAGAATCGAACAGGCGCGCATTTTCGAGGGCGACCGCCGCCTGATTGGCGAAGTCCATCAAGAGTTTACGCTCTTTTTCTTTGAACAACCCTTCCCGGGCGCGGTTGTCGGCGTAGATGACCCCAATGAGTTTTCCCTTCACCTTCAAAGGCACACACAGGATCGAGCGCAGCGAAAAGGAAACGATGCTTTCCATCTTGTCGAAGCGCGGATCGGTCTGCGCATTGGTCGTCAACACGGCATCGCCGCTGGTCACCACTTGTCCAACGATCGTATCGCTGATCTGGATCTCCTCTTCGTCCAGCGACACCCGTTCCCAATTCCGCGCCACGAGCGTTTCCATTTCCCCGCTGTTCTCGTCGCGCATCATCAAGAAAGCACGTTCTGCCCCGGTGAGCCGGATGATGGTATCCATCACCTCGTTCAAAACGGTCTGCAAATCCAAGGATGAATTGACAACCTGGCCGATTTCCGAAAGCGCCTGAAGGTTGCGCCGTTCTTGTTCGTGAACCTCGGCTTCCTGCTGCAATTCCATCAGCGTGCCGCTGATCTGTCGCAATTGATCGAGCACACCGATCGGCAAATCGAGGCGTGCGCGCTGCAGGGTTTCCCGATAGCGCTCGAGTTTGTTCCTTATTTCTTCTGCTTTACGGCTGATGCGCAATAAATGATCGCCAAGACTGGGACGAACCGTAGGCGTACTCACAGCGTATCTCTCCGCACTTCTTCTTTTCTCTGTCCAGCCGATTATATGTCAGCCATTATGGGCACACAATCGACCTTGATTACTAACGCAGCAGATCAGCCAGCTTCATCAGACACGAAACGAAAAATGCTCCCGCTCTTATTCTTTCCGGGACTTCGAACGGTCAACGATCCTTAATTTCTTGAGCCAGGTATCGATGAGCCGGCGCAGCCAGGCCTGCAGCATCAGCGGCCAGGAAGCACGCCAGGCACGGCGGACGGGATCCGTCGCAATGGTTTTGTTCCCAAAACGCTCCTGCGTGTAGGCCTTCACGATCGTCCGCCCCGGATCGCTCAATTCAGGCAACACAGCGGCAAGGTGCTCCGCCCGTTCGTTGGGTGTCTGCGTGGGGCGCACCGGCACGCCGGCGCGTCGAAGCATTTTGCTCCAGCGGCGGTAGATGATCCCCGTGGGGGTGGTTTCGATTCGCGAATCAAGCCGATCATCGAAATCTTCGAAACCTGCGCGACTCATGCCCTTGAACACGGCCCGGCGCGCGACGACACGCGATTGGGGATCGACATAGAGCCATACAGCAAACAACAGCCCGAGTGAAAGGATGTTGAGGATCACCAAGAAATACACGATGGCTCGACTAGGCATCCAGCGATCCGCGTAAATCAAGATTTGATCCCCAGGCCCGCTAAGTGGTGGTTCGATTTCCCCGCCCTGATTAAATTCTCTCGGACTTAGAAAATCTCGATCCGTCATCATGTCCATCGGCAGCTGCAGGGGACGATCAAGCGCATCCTGAGAGGTCGTCGGTTCGAATTCCACCCAGCCGATGCCTGGAAAGAAGACTTCCGGCCAGGCGTGCGAATCTCTCGCAGTTACAAGATAGGCGCTTTGCTCGACTTCATACGTGCCGCGTGCATACCCGGCCGCCAGCCGTGCCGGGATACCCAACGACCGCAACATGATCACTTCTGCGCTGGCGTAGTAATTGCAGAATCCGGTGCGATAATCAAAGAGGAACCAATCCAGCGGTTCGACTTCGGGCGGCGGGGCTGGCGTTTGACGGTTGTAGGTGATATTTTCACGCAGCCATGTCGTAATCGCCACGGCCTTATCGTATGGCGTACTCCGTCCTCGCGTGATGCGATTCGCCAACTCAATCATCCGATCCGTGATCGTATCGGGCACCTGTAAATAATTTCGGCTGACCCAATCCGGATAATCCGTCCCAGCGTTTCGCAGTTCGAGGCCGGTCGGGGTGGCGACCGACGCGACTGTGCGATACGTCTCCCCTCGCATGATCGCCTCATTGGCGATCATACTGGCCAGATCGACAACAACTCCTTCACTGGTAACCACGTCCATCTGCGAACCACGGTTGACCCAGAGCGGTTGTGAGGGCAGGAACAACAGGATCATCGCATCCCGGACCGGCTGAAGTTCGACCTCGATTCTCTCCCGTCCGGTGTAGTCTGGAAATTGGATGTCCCCTCCCGTCGGATCGAAGGCGACGACGTCCGTCACCGTGGAAGACCAATTGCCATTCTCGTATCGATCGTAGACGCGTGAACGCCAGTAGAAACGTCCGTTGTTCTGCGGAAAACGTCCTGGAAAAGCCTGGAGAACCGGCAGATCTTCCACTTCCGTACCTGCAGCGAGATTCAGCACTTCAGCATAGTATTCAGGAATCACACCCACCGGCCCGCGCAAGTCGCCAAACGCATCGCCGATGCGAATGCGCGTCGTATCCAGTGGCTTCGTAATGCCATCCCAGAATTCCGCCAGGTTGTCATATTTCGAATAGGCCGGTGCAACCCACGCCACAAGGATCAGCGCCAAAGCCAGAAAGGCTCCCATGCGATTGACGAAGAAACTGGTTTCTGCCGGCACCCTTGCGCGCATTGAATGCCAGGTACCGCTGCGCCGATTGATCTCGGAACGGACGATGAGCAGCAGCGCAATAAACCAGTATGCCGCTACTGCAGCGTTGACCGCAGCTTCACCATCATAGAAATACGCGTTTGTGAAAACGACGATCCCCCCGGGAATGATCGCGCCCCAAACTTCTCCCCGGCGAAATAACGACCAGGCGGCCAGCACTCCGATAATCCAGAACAAGACCGCCATTATCAAAACGAACATCAACGCATCGTGATTCGTTTGTCCATTCGCAACCACATTGGCGAACGTACCGATTCGCTCTCCAACGTTAACGATCTTGTCTCGCCAGGTCAGACTCGGATCGAGGGTTCGCGTTATCTGCCATCCGGTGAAGAACAAACCGTAGAACGTCGCGAAGAAAGCGGCCGTCCTGCCGGAAAAAACGCTGCGGGCCAGGGCCATTCCGGTAATCAGCGACAATTGGACAACCGTGGCGACGAGTCCCAGATCATCCGCCCAATTCGCAATCAGCAGCGACCACGCAGATATACTGAGCATGATGATAAGCAGGATTAAAGTGAAGAATTCAAATCGAGGCCGCGAGCGCACTTCTACCGTCATCGTGGGTACCTATCCTGTTTCCGTATATAAAGATTATAAACTCAGAACGACTGGCTTTGATTCTATTCTGTGAATCGCAGTGAACTTACAGACCGGTGGTGCCGGCCAGTAGACGATCGGGCGATGCTTGCTGCATCATCGTATCCTTGATATGATCGAGCGATTATGGAATTTGTTGCAGAAGTACTTCAAGATAGCAAAAAACGACGCTACGTACTGCTGGCCGCGATCATCCTGATGACGATTCCCTGCTACTGTGCAGGTTTTACCGCGCTGCGGCAAGCGCCGGGTCGATTCACGCCCACGCAATCCCCTACCAGCATGCCGGCTTCCGATACGCCACAATACAACACCCCGCTTACGACACCCGATACTGCCACCATCACGCAGACTCCCACGATCACGAACACCGGATTCGTGCCTCCCAGCCACACACCGAGTTTCACGCCCGGCCCCACCGCAACGCAGAATTTCACGCCCTTCATCCTCGACACCGAGACGCCCACGCTGACACTGACTCCGGTTCCCAGCGACACACCGACTTCAACCCAACCTCCCACCGCCACGGACACCGCAGCGCCGCCCACCTCGACCGCGACGGAATAACCCGGATAGCGCGTCGCGATAGCGCACGTCCAACACCCGCAGTTGAAAAATAAACGAGATTCGAGTCGCCACGTAAAAACGACGTCGAAGCCGATAAGACGCACTGCGATGTGCGGCGTCGAACTGCTCACGCAGTTTGGCAACAACAGATGGAATTTCTCGACTCGACTAGAGAACGGAGGTCAAATCCGGAGGAGGCGCCTGACCGAGGATGCTCCCCGGCACACGCTCATTGAGCAGACCAAGGATGGCCTCCTTGTCGCCTTCGTGCGCCAGTCGTACCAGCTCGTCGATCGCGGCGTCGAGCGCTTCCCCAACGAGCTGGCCGTTCTCTTCCAGGCAAACGATGTCCGCGTGCTCGGTAGGGCGGTAATCCAGTCCCTCGTCCCAGAGCGATTCGCTGAGTTTTTCGCCCGGCCGAATGCCGGTGAACACGATCTCGATATCCTCACCAGGTTTGAATCCGGAAAGCCGGATCAGGTCCTCGGCCAAATCGAGAATGCGGACCTGATCGCCCATGCGCAGCACGAACAACTCTCCCCCGACACCCATCCCGGCCGCCTGCAGCACGAGATGGACCGCTTCGGGGATGGTCATAAAATAACGCCGCATTTCCGGATGCGTGACCGTCACCGGCCCGCCGTGCGCAATCTGGCGCTTGAAGATGGGTACGATGCTGCCGCGACTGCCCAAAACGTTGCCGAAACGTACCGAAACGAACGGCCTTCCGCTTCGGTCCGCGGCATCCCGTACGATCATTTCCGCCATACGTTTCGTCGCACCCATAACGCTCTTCGGCTGCACGGCCTTATCCGTGGAGATGAGCACCAATCGTTCGGTCCCGCAAGCCAACGCTGCCTCGACGACGCTTTTGGTCCCCAAGACGTTGTTGGTGACGGCTTCCTCGATATTCAACTCCATTAAAGGAACGTGCTTGTGCGCTGCGGCGTGAAAGATCGCTTCGGGGCGGAAACTCGAGAGAACGTCGTGTATGCGATCGATGTCGCGGATGTCGGCGATGATGGGAACGAGCGGTAGATTGGGATGATCCTCGCGAAGCTCGAGCAAGGCGTCGAAGATGCTGTTTTCTCCGTGCCCCAGCAGCGCAAGCTGCGCCGGTCCCCAGCGGGCGATCTGGCGGCAGAGCTCCAGCCCGATCGAGCCGCCCGCGCCGGTTACCAAAATCCGTTTGCCGCGCAGCACCCGCGTGGGCGAATCGTCGTCGATCCACACGGGCTCGCGCCGCAGCAAGTCGCTGATGTCGACGTCACGCAAACGGCTTACACTCAAGCTGCCGCCGATCAGTTCATACATGCCTGGCATCGTGCGAAAGGGGATGTCCCCCGAGCGGCACAGATGGGTAACCAGACGCACCACGTGCCCAGGCGCCGTGGGGATGGCAATCACGACTTCGTGTGCGTAATATTTATCCACGACAGACAGCAGCTCGCCAAGCCGTCCCGCTACCGGAACGCCGTGGATTTCCTTATCGATTTTCTCCTTGTCGTCGTCGACGAAGGCGACGGGCAGCATGTGCAGTTGAGGATTGCGCTGCATCTCGCGTACGACCAGCACCCCGGCGTCGCCCGCGCCAACGATGACGACCCGCCGCGCGCCGCCCAGACCGTCTGACTTTTGACTCACTTGCCCGCTTTCACTCAGCACGCGCACGATGATGCGCAAACCGCCGACGCTGAACAGCGAAAGAAGCCAATCGATGCCGATCACAGAACGCGGAAATCCCCTGGGCATGCCGCCGGCCGCGGCGACCAGCAAAACCACGATGGCCACGCTCGCCGAAGCGCTCAGCGTGGCGAAAAGGATCAGGCGCATCTCTCGAATGCTTGCGTATACCCAATACCTTCGGTATAGGCCGAAAAGATAATAGACCGTCGGCTTGATCACCAGGGCAGCAATTACCATGATCCAGGCCGAAGGGAGATAATTCATGAATGCGGTCCCCAATTCGAGGCGCAAGGCGAAGCTGGCCAGAACCGAGGTGACGATCAAGAACAGGTCAACAGCGAGTAAATATCGATTGCGAATCTGAAGAATCGGCTTGGGCCGCATATACTATTTCCGCTCCTTATCTCGGAACCATTGTACCGTGATTCGCAGGCCATCGATCAAGTCGGTATTCGGGCGATATTCCAACGCTGTCCGAATCCGCTCAACACTCGCTTCGGAGAAGCGAATGTCTCCCTCACGAGGCGCTACGTGGACCGGAGGCGGAGACTCCGGGAAGATTCGCTGCAAGGTTTGCGCCAGCTCGAGTATGGATATCGAACGTCCGCCGCCCACGTTGAAGACGCCACCGACCGCTGCCTCCCGCACCGAGGCGATCAACAAGGCACGCACGATGTCGCCCACGAAGACGAAATCCCGGGTTTGTTTCCCATCGCCTTCGATCTTGACGGCCTCGCCGTTCAGCATGGCCAGGATGAAGAGCGGAATCACTGCCGCATATGCCGAGTCGGGGGATTGCCTGGGACCATAGACGTTGAAGAATCGCAGCGCGACGACCGGCAATCCGTAGGCAGACGAAAACGTGCGCGCCGCGCTCTCCATCGCCAACTTGGCATCCGCATAGGGAGAAAGCGGGTGCTTCTCCGTATCTTCGTGAACCACACCGTTGGTGTTCCCGTACACGGCGGCCGAAGAGGCGAGGACCACGCGCGACACGCCCGAATCGACGGCCGCCCGAAGGACGTTTACCGAACCCAGCAGATTGACGTCGTAGTATTGAAGCGGGGCACGCATCGAAGCGGCCACGGAAGCCAGAGCCGCCAGATGAAAGACACGATCCACACCTTCACAGGCATCACGGACGAGACGCTCGTCCCGGATGTCTCCGACCGTTAATTCAACGCCCAACCCCTCGAGATTCTCTTTTTTGCCCGTGGAGAGATCGTCCAAAACGCGGACCGAATCGCCCGCTTCGAGCAACGACCTTACCAGATGGGACCCAATGAAACCCGCACCGCCGGTTACCAACGAAAGCGTCAAGCTAGACTCCCTTTAAGCCAATGATCGAGCCGATCGTGCGCAGTATGATCCAGATGTCCAACAACACGCTGCGATGTTTTATGTAGTACAGATCGAATTCCAGCTTTTCGGCTGAACCCTCCACTGAAGCTAATTTCCCACCGTTGATCTGCGCCCAGCCGCCGATGCCCGGTTTCACGAGCAGGCGGGCCCGATAGAATGGAATCTGTTTCTCCAGCTCGGCGATTAATTCGGGGCGTTCGGGACGAGGTCCAACGAGGCTCATATCCCCGAGCAGCACGTTCAGAAATTGCGGGAATTCGTCCAGATGGGTTTT
>JARRPX010000071.1 GCA_037382465.1 Anaerolineales bacterium
TGCCCCAACACCCTGGTCAGCGCCAGGGGTGTGGCCAAGCCCAGAGCGCAGGGACAGGCTATGACCAGAACAGTCACTGCGGTCAGCACCGCTTTCGTAGGCGTGGCTCCGGCCATCGACCAACCCAGAAAGGTCAGGGAAGCAGCGGCTACTACGCTGAAGACGAGGTAGCGCGCAACTTGATCAGCCAAGCGCTGCGCAGGTGGTTTGGCGTTCAGAATTTCCTGTACCATCCGCTTGATTTCCGCCATGCGTGTGCCATCGACAGGCTGCACCACTTCGCATCGCAGCGTTTCATCGACAACCAGCGTGCCGGCAAAAACAGGATCGCCTACCGATTTTTGAATGGGTCTTGCTGCGCTGGTCAGCCGTGTTTCATCGACCGCTGCCATTCCCTCCATCACGCGTCCATCCACGGGCATGCGTTCGCCCGGCTTGATCAGGATATGGTCACCCCGCTTCAAATCGAACGCCTCGACCTCCTGCCATTGATCGTCTGATCGCCGCCAGGCCGTTTCCGGCTGTAGCTTGAGCAGCTCGCGTATGTCCTTGCGTGCCCGCCATTCTTCAGATTTCTCCAGGTAGCGTCCCAGTGTGATGAACGTGGTAACCATCGCCACAGAATCAAAGTAAACCTCACCCTGCCCTTCGAGAGCGTTGTACACGCTGTATCCGTATGCGGACAGCGTACCGAGTGAAACCAGCGTATCCATCCCCACACTGGCGGCCCGTAGCGCACGCCAGGCGCCATGCAAGAAGGAATACCCACCGATAAAGAGCACCGGCGTCGTAAGCGCCCATGCCAAGTATTCCAAGTTGCGCACGCTGGCGCTGCCGGCTCCTCCACGCGCATACAGGGGATATAACTGCAGCAGATAGAGCAGCATCACCTGCATGCCGAATGCAGAAGCGACGAGCAGCTGCAGCAGTATGTTCTGCCGCTTCCGGATTGCGTGTTTCTCCTGGGGAATCGAGCGCAGCCAATCACGGTTGATCACAGTATCCAGGGCGTGCAGCGCCTTGTTCAAATCAGCCTCCTTCAGACCGCAGCGGGGGATACCGCTGCTCGGAGCACTTTCGTCATGAACGTGAAAGACCGGTTCAGCTTTGCCAAGGTCCATTGTGAGTGGTCAGCTATAGTGTACGGAAGCATCGCAGGGTATCGAATCCCTGCATATTCCGCCGGTCGTTGATTTAATTGGAAAAGACTTCAAATTATGGGGTAGCAGATACGGCTTGTATCCATTAATGTCCTCGATGTCGGGGCACGCTGATCTTGATTGACGTCAAGGATTTGTCCCACGTTCTACCCCCACGCGCAAGTATACTTCATAAGAAAGGTCTATTCAACACGCAGCTCGTTTACATTCAATATTCCCACACCGTCTTCGTCAAACCTGGATCATCACGACATCAACTTTCGAAATACGAACCAAGCCGGTGAGCGCGATAAAATCCCACTACAGTACCCTTTTAATTCGCCTGGCCGAATTGGAATTCTGCGCCGACTTCTGTATGATATAGTACGCATATCATTTGGAGAGCCACGCGCGAACGAGTCTCTGACTCGATACAATTTTCCCTGATCGAAAACAGCAACTGAATTCCACCTGCGGAGGGATTCATGCCTCTCGAAATCAACAGTCTGCTCTACAACCGCTATCGAATCCTGGAACTGCTCGCCAGCGGGGGTATGGGCGCTGTTTACCGAGGTTTCGACGAAAATCTGACCGTTCAAGTTGCGATCAAAGAAAACCTGTTCGTGACGCCGGCTTCCGGGCGCCAGTTCATGCGCGAAGCGAGGCTACTCGCCTCCCTGCGCCATCCCGGATTGCCGCGCGTCACCGATCACTTCGAAATACCGGGACAGGGACAGTACATCGTCATGGATTTCATCCCCGGAGAAGATGTCCATTCGCTCATGCGAAAACGCGGCGGCAAACCGCTGCCGGAGGAGACCGTCCTGCAGTGGGCGCAGGAAATCATGCAGGCCCTGGCGTACATGCATTCCCGCCCGCAGCCGGTGATTCACCGCGACATTAAGCCGGGCAACATAAAAATCACACCGGAAGGAAGAGCCATCCTGGTCGATTTCGGACTCGCCAAAGCGCACGATCCCAAAGAGACGACGACCATGGGTGCTCGCGCCTACACGCCGGGTTTTGCCCCGCCGGAACAATACGGACCGGGCAGCACCGACACCCGCACCGACATCTTCTCATTGGCGGCCACGATGTACGCACTGCTCACGGGCCGCATTCCCGCCGACAGTGTCAAACGGGAGATGGGCGTAGAACATCTGGTGCCCATACGAAAACTGAATCCCTCGATTTCACCTCACGTGGCCCAGGCCGTCGAACGTGCCGTCAAAACACAACCCGGGGAGCGCTTCCAATCCATCAAGGACTTTCAGGAAGCGTTGTTCCCTCCGACTTCAGATGCAGCCCGTATCGCAGCCGACCAGGCCGTCACGAAACCCGCTCCACAATCCGATGCGGATGCCGGGGGTTCCAGCAGTGCGACGACGGTCCTGCGGGATCAAAATCCACTGAGATCGAAGTGGTGGATTGCGCTGCTCGTGGTGATCGTCGCTGCCGCAGCGGTCACCCTTCCGGGCATGCTGAGAGGAGCCGCGCCCAGCGCAACGCCGGCACGGGAAACGAACATCGTCGCCTTGCTGCCCACCCTGCAAAACACACTGCCGCCTTCCGAATCGACGGAACTCGGACCGGCGACGGAAACACCCCGGCAGGAACCCGGCGACACGCCGACTCTCGAATTCACCGATACACCGTCCGCAACGCCCATCGGCAACGGCGGAGGGTTAATCGCCTTTGTCAGCGACCGGGCCGGCGCGCCGCAGGTTTTCCTCGTGAACGTGAATGGAAGCGAGGTTCGCCAATTCACGGACGTCGCAGACGGCGCCTGCCAACCCGCATGGTCGCCCGACGGTCAAAAGATTCTCTACATATCGCCTTGCGGCGGAAAGAAAGACATCTATCCAAACGCAGTGATCTATCAGGCCGACATCGCAGGGAGCGCACCATTACCCCTGATTGCCATGGTCGGCGGCGTCTTCGATCCGCAATGGACGCAAGCCGGGATCTCGTTTACCTACCTGGAGGACAACCGGCCCTCCGTATGGCTTGCCGATCAAACCGGAAACAATCCCATCCGCATCAGCCGTGAAAATGCGTACGATCGCCAGGCAAGCTGGTCGCCGGACGGGGAGAAGGTTGCCATCCTGAACACCTCCGGAAGCGATTACCCGGTAGTCTACTGGTTCTACAGGGATGGCTCGTTCAACGGTTCGACGCCGGATCAAATCACGCGCGACCAGCGCGCGCATACGCCATCCTGGTCCCCAGACGGTGAGACGATTGCCTACGCGGCCAACAATCACATTTGGGTCATTCAATGGGACGCCCTAGGTTTCGGAGAAGTGCGGCTAACGGAATTGGGCCCCAACGATGACCCCAACTGGTCGCCGGATGGGGAATGGATCGTGTTTGAATCCTGGCGCGATAACGCCAATCATGAAATATACGTGATGACGGCAAACGGCGGCTCGCAAACGCGTCTCACGAATCATCCCGCGCTCGATTTTCAGCCAGCCTGGCAGCCGTGATCGGTTTGGCGAGCGCCGCCGAATCGCAGTGAATTTGGCACCCGGGCTGCAGGATTTCAGCGTTCAGGGCGAGGATGACACCATGATCGATACTTCATTTCCGTTGATGGACTTGCATCGACATCTGGATGGAAACGTACGCCTGGAAACGATCCTGGACATCGGCGAGGAACATGGAATCCCCCTGCCTGCGGATGACGTGGAGGGACTACGGCCGTACGTTCAAATCGTGGAGCCCGAACCGGACGTAATGACTTTTATCGCCAAATTCAAATGGATGATGGAGATCCTCGTCGATCCTGAAGCTTGTTTTCGCATCGCCTACGAGAACGTCGAAGATGCCTTCAACGAATCCCTCGATTACGTCGAACTGCGTTTCAGCCCCTGGTTTATGGCGGAAACCCACCAACTCGACCCTCGCGAAGTCGTCGAAGCGGTCGTAGACGGGGTTCAAAGCGGCAGCGAAGAGTACGACATCCGTGCCAATCTGATCGGCATCCTCAGCCGCACCTACGGCCCGGACATCGCACGCAAAGAACTCGATGCGCTGCTCGGCTGCCGCGAACACATCGTCGGTCTGGACCTGGCCGGAGACGAAGCGAATTGGCCTGCAGAGTATTTCGTCGACCATTTCGAGAAAGCCCGCGATGCCGGCTGGCACATCACCGTCCACGCAGGCGAATCTTCAGGACCCGAGAGTGTGTGGCAGGCCATCGACGTGCTGCACGCCGAGCGTATCGGGCATGCGGTGCATGCCACTAAAGATCCCCGGCTGCTGGATTACATGCTCGAAAATCACATCGGCATCGAAGTCAGCCTGACGAGCAACGTGCAAACCAGCACGATCCCGGATTATGCCGCCAGCCCGCTCAAACAATTCCTTCGACGAGGTTTGCTGGCCACGATCAATACGGATGATCCCGGCGTGAGTGGAATCGACCTGCGCCACGAATATGAGGTTGCGGCGCCTGCGGCCGGTCTGACGGTGGATGAAATCCATCAAGCGCAGTACAACGCGCTGGAAATCGCGTTTCTCGACGATCCTGAAAAGCAAGACCTGATGGACCGTTATGGATAGTGCCAGCGAATCTTTCTCTGTTTCACAACATCAGGAAAACATGGTAAACATTGGATCAGCTTCGACGCAGGAGGTCATCGGATGAGCGTCAAACAAATATTGAAGTCCGCACTCTGGGGAATGATATTTGCGGGAGCCGGAGTCGTGGCTTTGTTTTTCTTCGCCCGCACGACGACGCTGACATGCGAACGAAGTGCGAAGGATCAAATCACTTGTGTAAAATCCGAGAGTTTACTCGGCGTCCTCGATTTCGAAGATGAGCATATCCCCTCACTGGACAACGCCTGGGTGAGTGAAAGCTGCGACGATGACGGCTGTACCTATCGAGTGGAATTGGATGCGGCTCGGGGCACGTTCCACCTCACGAGTTATTCATCTTCCGGCTACCGTTCAAAAGAAGATATCGCCGATCGAATCAATACGTTCATCCATTCATCTTCCGAGCCGTCATTGGTAATCGAAACCGGCACCGGTCTCCTGGGTATCATGCTGCCGGCCGTGTTTATTCTCGTGGGCCTGATCGTCACCTTCGCCCAGGTACGAAACTCGATGATTCAATGAAGGGATCTGAGAACTAATGCATGAAACCACAGCCAAACGGGACGGCCGTGAAATGGCAGCCAGCATCGATGTACTCTGCGTCGGGATGGCTTCCTACGACCTGATCTTTCGTGTAGACCGTCCGCTCACCGAGGACGATAAAAGTGCCGCTTCATCTTTGACACAATCCGGCGGGGGACCGGCGGCGAGCGCATCGATCGCGGTGTCCCGGCTGGGACTTGCTTCGGCGTTCGCCGGATATCTGGGAACGGATCCCTTCGGGGACTACCTGTTGAACGATTTTGTCACGGCGAACGTGAACATCGACCTGCTCGTGCGTGGACCAGCGCCTACGTCGATATCCGCCGTTTTCGTAACGCCCAGCGGTAAACGATCGCTCGTCAACTATCGTGCACCCGAACCAATCCCGGCGGGAGCGCTCGATGTATCGAATGTATGCGCCAAGGTCATCCTCTTCGACGGCCACGAACCGGAGATATCGATCCCGCTGCTCGAACACGCCGACGCATGGAAAGCAGATACGGTCCTGGATGCCGGATCGGTCCACGAAGGCACTCGAAAACTCGCTGACCGTGTGGACTATCTCGTCGCATCCCAGAAATTCGCCCTGGATTTTACCGGCGAATCCAATCTCGATGATGCGCTCGTGGCGCTCACCCGTCATGCACCTTCAGTCGTCGTCACGGTTGGAGAAAGAGGTTTATACTGGTATCACGAGAACCAAAGCGGGCGTCTTCCCGCTTTCCGAGTCGATGCGGTAGACACGACGGGCGCCGGGGACGCTTTTCATGGTGCATTTGCCGCTTGTCTGGCAATGAAATGGGATTGGAAAACAACGTTGAAGTTCTCCAGTGCAGCAGCGGCCATTTCCTGCACGCAGCTCGGCGGGCGCCCCGGGTTACCAACACAACAAGACGTTCAAAGCTTTCTGTCTGAGCACGAACCCCTCGACGTTCAGGCATGACCGAGAGGGTGGATCAATCGGCAATGATATCGGAAAGAGTTGCGCAAAATAGGAGGAGTGAATTTCATGGCTAAAAAGCGGATTATCCATTGGAGTATCCTGCTTGCTGCCGGTACATTCTGGATTGCAGGCTGCGCCAGCGCGACGCCCGTGGTCAGCGAGTCAGATCAGGCAATTCCCACGCAGCGATCCGCATCCTCGCCCGCTCCCACAAAACCACCTAGCGAACTTCCGACCGACACGCCCGCAGGCATGTTTGTGGACACGGAAGAAAAGGGCGGTACGGCGCCTGGTGTTGGAAGCGGTGAACTATCCAAGGAAGGACCGTGGTGGATTTTCACCACGCCGCAAGGAATGTGGGCGGTCAACCCCGATGGCACGGGACTCAAACAAGTTTCCTGGGAGAATTTCACGCCGCCGTTCAACCGGCAGATCGCGATCGCCCCGCAAGGTGGAACGGTCGCATTCCTCAGTGGTAGAGACGGCGTCTACGACATCACGCTGCGCATCATCAAACTCCCCTACCCAACCATGATCACCGAAAAACCGCTTACTTCAGCGCAAAGCGAACCCGGCGAAGACGCCGTACCCGGCGACGCAAGCTTCGAAGCCGTTCGGGCGATGATCGACCTTCAAAGCCTGGCCTTTTCACCCGACGGTCAATATCTGGCGTTCATGGGGGCGATCAACGGACCCACCTCGGATCTCTACGTCTACTCCATGCAGCAAATGGCCGAGACACAGCTCACGGACGGGCCCAGTCAGGGAATCAAACCCGTCTGGTCGCCGGACGGGAAATACATCGTCCACGCAGGAGTCGGCTCATTGGGAACCGGTGCCGGCTACGACATGCAAGGATTTTGGGCCGCCCGGGCGGACGATTCGGGCATCATCACGCTCTTCGATCCCTCCGGTTCGGGGGACCAGCAAGTAATCGGATGGGTGGATGACCGCACGTTCGTGGTCTACTCCTGGAACGCGATGTGCGGACCGAACGATCTGCGCACATTCAACATCGAAACCGGCGAAAGCCGAGTCCTATGGGAGCACACCTTCCAGACGATCGCCTTCCACCCGACGGAAGCCGTGGCGCTCTTGGGCGTGAATGATGACTATGAAGGCTGCAATCCGGATCAGAATCTGGGGCTCTTTCTTATCCCCAGCGACGGCAACGCGCCTTTCAAAGTCCTCGACGAGGACATATTCCGGGTGATCTGGTCGCAGGAAGCCAACCTCTTCCTGGCCGATTCGGAATTCGGCATCGTCGCCATCGATTCGCTGGGGCAGTACATCGATCTCGACGTTCCGGTCGGGTCACGTTCCTTCCCAGCCGCAGCACCGAGCACGCGGGATCTGGCCTGGACAGGGGAAGGCTTGTGGATCGGACCACTGTTGGGTTCCATCGAAAATCCCCCAATAAAAATCTTCAACCAACGGACTTACAACGCCACCTGGGATCCACTTGGCGAATACGTGCTCTTCTTCAGCGATTCGGGACTATACGTAGCCCAAAAGCCGGAATACCTGCCAATTCTTGTCGCCGAGGGGCTCGACAATCAGAATGGATTTTCGGGGTGGGTGATGCCCTGAACTCCTGGATATCGATGAACGAACTCCTGCAGCGGTAGAGATGGGACGAAAAACGGAGCCGGAACTGGAGGGCAGCCGATGAAGAAGCGTGCATTCACTGCGGTACTCATAATTGGGATCCTCGTCATCATTACTTCCTGTTCAGCGAATACGCCGACCGAGGAGACCAGAATCGAAAGTAGTACGCCAAATCCTTCACCTTCCCCGACAACCGCTCCCGTGGCCGCCGCCACTGATACGCCTGTTTCGAGCGCCGCCTATATCATCCCCGAGCGCCCATTATCCCAATCAGGTCCCTGGCTTCTGGTCTATGAATTCAGTGGAATTTGGGCACTCAACGCGGACGGCTCCGGACTGACGAAAATCGTGGATTGGGCCGCAGAGGGTTTCCCCAATTACTCCGTTTTTCTGGCGCCCAATCCCCGGGAGCCGATCACGGCCGTGCTTGCTTTCGACACCACGCTCTTCAACTTTCCGGTATTGACCCTGGTATCGCTTCCCTCGGGAGAAGTCATCTATAAGACCCGGCTGCTCTCGGATTCAATCGAAGCAGCCCTCAGCGACAGCGAGAGCTATTGGCAAGCCAAGGACATCTTCGCCACCGTCGGCCCCTACAACCATCCGGAATGGTCGCCGGATGGCAGCAAGCTGGCTTTTAACGCGGCGATCGACGGCGACTCCTCCGATTTATACGTTTACGACGTCGAGAGCGGCACACGAACGCGGCTGACCAGTGGACCGACACAGGCGCTGGAACCCGCATGGTCGCCCGACGGGAGTACGATCGTACAAGGCGGCGCGGCTGAGACGAGCTGGGAGATGTCAGGATATGGGCGCGGGATGGACGCAGTCTGGGCCGTGCGCGCCGATGGCTCCGGTGTGAAGCAGCTCTTCACGAGTGAAATATGGGGGGACGAGAACGTATTGGGCTGGACATCCGACACGATCGTTCTGATGGACACACTCGAGTCCTTCTGTCCTTATACAAATCTGCGCACTATCGACGTGGAAACAGGCGAGACGAAAATCCATTGGCCGGACGGATACATTCTGCGCGCCTTCGATCCGGCGACCGACACTGTGTTGATCTCGATCCTGGAGAACAATCTTCCCATTCTCGCCGAATGTGAGGTGACCGCTACACCGGGGCTTTATCTCATCGACCTCGAAGAAGGTAGCAACCAATTCCTCGAAATCGACCTCGACACGGGCGCCGACATCCAATACGCACCCAAGCCCGGCCGCTTCTTCATCCAAACGACGGAAGATTTGCTTACTATCCAGGCAGATGGCCAGATCGAACGATATCCTGCACCCGAACGCGGCTACGATCCTCCAACGATCTCTCCAGATGGAAGCCGATGGTTGTTCGTCGACAAGCAAGGCCGTCTCTGGATGGGAAACGACGCCGGGGATCTGACGAGCATGTATGCAGCAGATGTGGAAGCAGTTGCTTGGAGTCCGGACGGTGATGCGTTCTTCTTCCTGGCGGAGGAGGACATGTTTTTCATCTCAGTGGCGCCTGAATTCACACCCACACTCGTCTCTGCTGAGTTAATCATTCCCCCCACCGGCTTTGGGGACAACCTAATCTGGGCTGCACCATGAAGGCGGCAATGCCCACTCACGCGCGGATCATTACGGAGCGTCAAACATGAGACAACGAACGCGATTGGCGCAGGTCCTTCAGGTCGCATGGACCATGATACTTGGTGCTTGCGCCGTGTCTATCACACCAAGCCCCACATTCACGCCCGAATCAAGGGTCATACCGACGGCGACTCCCACGTCCATCCGCACCACACAGGTATCTCCGACGGCAGCCATTCCGAATGCCATTGACACTGCTGATGCGGATCGCCCCCTACTCCCGAATGGTCCCTGGTGGATGGTCGTGACGGCTCAAGGGATCTGGATTATGAACCCCGACGGTTCCGGTCTTTCCGAGATCACCACGGGACTGCCGCACGAAGACATCAGTCCCGGCAGGATCGCCGTCGCATCTTCCGGCGGTCGCATCGCGTTGCTTTCGGGCTCGAATTTGGAATCAGGCTTGCGGTTGAATCTGCTTACGCTGCCTCAGGGCGGTTTTCAAACCATCGCAACCTTGCTTGAAGCGGGGATCGAATTCTCGCCCTCCGATGGACCTGGTTCCATCGGATTCGAGGCCATGCAGGCTTTGACGGCGATCAACTCGCGCGATTCCTTCGCATGGTCTCCGGACGGCAAGCTGTTGGCTTTCATGGGCATGATCGACGGCCCATCTTCCGATCTCTACACGTACGCGCCAGAGAGCGGCGAGATCACTCGACTAACGGACGGACCGAGTCATGGTTACCGTCTCTCCTGGTCGCCGGATGGCAGATACATCCTTCATGCAGGCGTAACCAGTTTCGGGACGGGAGCCGGCTACAGCATGGCAGGCGTGTGGGCCGCCCGCGCAGACGGTTCTGGCGTCAGGGAAATCGACGTTTCGGGTTTGCAAGGCGACGTCCTTTTTCACGGATGGACGTCCAATTCTGCGATCATGGTATCGAATTTCAACGCCCTTTGCGGTTTCAACAAGATCCGTAGTGTCGACATCGAAACGGGCGAGGTGATCGACTTCTGGCCCGGCGGGTATATGCAATTCGCCTGGAATCCGGAAACGGGCGGTCTGCTCGTTACCATCGATCCGTTCATCGTCGACGATCCGATCTGCAACCCGAGCGGCTTATCGGGGCTCGTGTTCATAGATCCACAATCCGATGAACCCAGAACGCTGCTGGACAAAGAGGCGAGTGAACTGCATTATTCTCCGAACGCCCACCGATTTTTCGCCCGTTTGATGGAAATCTACGAAATTTCACCTGATGGAGAAATCCTGCGCACCGTTCCGGCAATCCCGGCGGTGTCGCCCGATGGTTCCGTATGGGCCTATCTTCGAATCCGGCAGGATAGACTTGAATTATCGGTCGGGTCACCTCTAACCCTGCCTTCTGTCGAAATCGACGCCGATTTGACCTCACTCCCGATCGTATGGGATCGCACGGGAGATCGATTACTATACATCGACGGCACAAGTCTGTTTATCGCCGAAGCACCAAATTACATCCCCGTCCTCGTGACAGAGAACTTGCCCGGATTCATAAGTGCTTACACGAATTTCGCGTATTGGATCGAATATTAAAGCCAGTTGAAGGAGAGAGAGATGCTTACGAACCGATTGTCATCGATCATTTTATTGATTCTGCTCGTCTGGCTAGCCGGGTGTTCGCCATCGACAACCGCGCCAGCGGGTCGACCCACACCATCTGCCACCCTTCCACAAGCCGCGCCTGCCAGTACCACGAGCGAAGAAGCGACTCGCGTGCTTTTCCCCGACGTGCCTACGGCAACCCTGGAAGCTTCCCCAGCGACGTCGCCGCCGCCGATCGATTACGAGCACGCCATCCCCCATTTAGACGCAGGCACGGCGATCGAAATCACCAAGATCACCATGGTTGATTCGCAGCAAGGCTGGGCGATCGCCCAGGCAAACGACTCGAGCGATCACATCCTTCGCACCAACGACGGCGGCGAGTCCTGGTGGGACGTCACGCCGCCAGAGACAGCTCCGACCGGCGATTCCCACGTGCAGGCCGCAGGCTTTTTCCTCAACAGCGATCATGCCTGGGTCAGCTTTTCGTCGTACGAGATCGTCTGGCGCACCTCAGACGCAGGGATTACCTGGCAGCCGGCGCGCACGGAATACACCGGCAATCTTGGCGTTGATTTCTATTTCGCGGATGAGACCTACGGTTGGGTCATGAAGTATATCGATGCTGGAATGAGCCACGTCTACAGCTCCATGTCCCGGACCACTTCCGGCGGCGCGTACTGGGAGACCGTTTTCGATCCCTACACCAGTTCCGATTTACAGAGTTTTACAAAGACCGGCATGGTCTTTATCGATGCCGACGTCGGTTGGGTCACGCGTGACAGCTACGGCGTGCAACCGGGCGCCTTCGTCGATGTTACTTCGGACGGCGGTAGTTCCTGGAAAGAAGTTCCCCTGCCGCCGCCACCGGACGAGCCGAATAAATTCACCGACGAATACTGCGCCATGTACAACCCGCACCTCTTCTCTCGCAGCAACGGCGCACTGATCGTGCGCTGTACGACCTATGACAATAATAACAAGGTTCTCACCGATTACCTGTTCTCGACTTCCGACAGTAGACAGACCTGGAGCCGCTACGATTATCCGGGAGGCGAACTCCAATTCATCGACGAGGATGTCGCCTACGCGCTCGATCGTGAAATCTACCGCTCACGCGACGCAGGGATAACCTGGAGCCAGGTGAAGGACGTCAATTGGACTGGCCAGTTTTCGTTCGTCGGTGAGAATCTCGCCTGGGTAGTTGCGCGGTCCGGAGAAGAAATCGCCCTGGTAAAGACCACAGACGGCTGCGCTAGCTTTACGGAGATTAAACCCGAACTCGTCGCCGAACCGAGCGAATACCAGGCTGCCTCCGAACGCAGCACCGAGGTCGGGTCGCTCGAATCGCTGACGGGACAAATCGGCTTCATCGCCTTCAGCGAAACCGATTCTGACATCTCGGATATCTTTCTCATGAATCTCGAGGACGACTCGCGCCAGAAAATCACAGACAGCTCCGGCGAAATCCTCCATTTTTCATGGTCGCCGGACGGCCAGCGCCTCGTCTTCGATTCGGATCGCGACGGCAATTTTGATATCTACACGATGCAGGTGGATGGAAGCCAGTTAACCCAACTAACAAAGAAAACGATTCCGGAAAATGATCCGGATTGGTCCCCTGACGGCACGCAGATCATCTATACGGTAAGCGAAGCTGCGGGCTGGTCGATATACGTCATGAATGCAGACGGAAGTCAGTCGAGGCGTCTTACGAACGGATATACGGCCTCCTGGTCGCCAGACGGCAGCCGCATTGCCTTCAGCCGTCTCGATGACGGAATTTATACGATGGATCCCGGCGGTGGGAATCTCGTGCGCCTGACCGACAGCAGCACGTACGGCTGGGATTACTACCCGGAATGGTCGCCCGACGGCACCAAGATCGTCTTCGGTTCGAACCGGCGCCAACCCGGTGATGCCCTCACGGAGTCGGTCTACATCATGGATGCCGATGGGCAGGGCATTGGACGACTGTCCGACAGTTGGGGCCAGGCGCCGTACGCCTGGTCACCGGACGGACGGTGGATCGTGTATACCAAGGGTTTTTTCAGTACGGCAACGCTTTACATCATGGATTCCTTTGGCGTTAACTCCGCAGCGCTTGCGGAAAACAACATCGGTTTTCATCCGGCCTGGCGGCCTTAGCGACTCGACGGATAAGATGCGGATAGGGTTTACACGCCGGCAACTGAGGAATTGAATGCAGTTCCGAAAAGAACTGGGGCCGCAGGTTTTGATTTTATTGCTGGCTTTTCTGCTTGCCGGATGTTCTTCCGCCGAAACGAACCAGGCGCCAAGCGCTACACAGGATACGCTGCCGGCCGCACACGGCACCTCGAGTCCGACCACAACGCAGCAGCCGCTCCCTGCGGACCTCGAAACGCCCGCATCCACGCCCGTTCTGTTCGCCGAAGACCAGACCGGCATTACCGCCTTTCAACTGAGACCCGCCGGGATCGTGTCCTACGTATGGACCATCGCCGTCGCCGATGATGGGTCACTCTGGTTCGGCGGCGCGATGGGGGCGGTTCAATTCGACGCGAAAACCTGGACCATCTACGGCGTCGACGAGGGATTGCCGAAAGACAACGTACAGGCGATCGTCGTCGACGAAGATGGTGCACTATGGTTTGCCACGCTAGGCGGCGGAGTGAGTCGCTTCAAGGAGCGAGCCTGGAAGTATTACACGACGCTGAACGGCCTGGTCGACGATTCGGTCACATGCGCGTATGTGGCTTCCAATGGCGACATCTGGTTCGGCCAGTCACGGCGGACGGAACGTTGTGGGTCGGGACTCACGGCACATTGAATCGCTTCGATGGCGAATCGTGGAGCTATATCACCCAGGACGATGGACTGGCGGATCCGCGCATCGATGCCCTTTACGGTGCCACGGACGGCTCTTTGTGGGTCGGATCGATTGGCGGCATCTCGCGCTGGATCGATGGGCGCTGGATCAATTATTCGCAGGACAACGAACTGCAGCTCTACGACATCAACGCCATTCGAGAGGGCCCGGACGGCTCGATCTGGATCGCAGGTGGCTACAACCAAATCTACAGCTTCCATCCACCCGCCAAATCTGACGATCCCGTTACAATGAAGCGTGCTGCGAATCAGTTATTCTCGAGACCCATCCTGCCCAAGACGGACGGACAAGAATTGGTAATCGAGCGCATCGAAATGATCGACGCACAAGCGGGGTGGGCGGTTGGCGGAGCAGGCGCGCACCACGATCACATCCTGCGCACGAACGACGGCGGGGTAACCTGGCGCGATGTATCTCCACCGGCAGTTCGATCTCTGCTGATCTTCCCCGCGCGCACCGGTGTTTTTTTCTACGACAGGAACAACGCCTGGATCGTGTACAACGACGGCGCCGAACTATGGAGTACGTCGAACGGAGGTCAAACCTGGACATCGACACAGATCGACTACCCCCAAAGCCGTTCCGATCGCCTCTATTTCAGCGACCCGAATCGAGGCTGGTTGCTGCGCCACGTCGAATCGGGAATGGGAAACGAGTACGTCGCACTGTATCGAACTTCCGATGGCGGACTTTCCTGGGATAAATTGATCGATCCCTACGAAGATCAAGACCTTCAAGGATGCATGAAAACGGGAATGGTGTTTCACGAAGACCGCGGATGGATCACGTACGACTGCCAGGGCGTTTACCGCCAGGCGCTCATCGATTGGACGGAGGATGGAGGCGAAACGTGGCAGCCGATCTGGCTTCCCCTCCCACAAGCGGAAGCCGAAGACGAGGACAGCTATTGCACGACGAAGAATCCTTACCTCTTCTCTTCGACCCAAGGCGCACTCCTTGTCGAGTGCTACTATTTTTCCGGTACGCTGAAGACGACCGAACGCTTTCTGTACCTCACCTCAGACGCAGGATCGACCTGGAATGTGAATGATTTTCCGGGTGCAACGTTGCTCTTCATCGATGAACAGACGGTATTCGCGTTGGGTCAGGAGATATCACTTTCGCTGAATCAAGGCCGGGACTGGACGGACGTGAAAAGCGTCCAATGGCAGGGTCAATTCAGCTTCGTCGACGAAAACCTGGGTTGGGCCGTCGCGACATACGAAGATGAAATCGCGCTGGTTTATACGCTCAACGGTGGCCGTTCGTGGCTGGAAATCAAGCCGACCCTCTCCGAAGAGTAAACAGCTTTCCTCAGAAGGCGGCGATGTCACACACGACTTTACGGTAGATTTTCCGGCAGCACCGTGAAACTCAGCAGGACGTCTTCCGTGAGTTGATACTCTCGTGGAATGAACCAGAAGATCAACAAGGTTGCCACGAAAGCCTGAGGATCATCTTTGCTCACGAGTGAATAGATATCGACCGTCGGGCCATCATGACTGCCGCAGTACCAGTAACGCTCCGACATGCCGCGGTAATAATCATTTTCGAAATCCGTGCGGTAGGGGACGTCGTCGCAGGCCTCTCCGAATACGTCGCTGTACTCATCCAGCACCTGGATGTATCCCTTGTCCAGGCGTTTCGAGACGCTCAAAACCACGCCCGACGCTTGCCAATTCATCATGGCGTCGATATCGGAAGAAGCGTAGATCGATGTACCTACGATCTCACCGTCCTCCGTCCAGTCCCCGTAGGAATAATTCGGCCATTGAGACGTCGGCAAGTAAACGGCGATGGCACCGTATTGATCTACGGCGATATACCATTCACTATCGGGTGAGGACGGCTCAGGTTCAGGCTCTTCGTTGTCCGGGGGTGCTGGAGGCGGCGCAGCATCTCCTTCCTCCGTACTTTGTGAGAATTCCAAAGACAACGGCCGGCCGTTGATCTGGCCCTCGAGGAACTCGTTCGTGCTGAAGCGCAGCACCTGCACGTTCAGCGTGTCCCCGGGATCGTGCGTACGCAGGATGTCGCAGTAGTCCGACATCG
>JARRPX010000072.1 GCA_037382465.1 Anaerolineales bacterium
CGCCATCGCAGCAGTTATCGGCCGCCTCCGCACGAAAGACCGCTGGGTGGCCGATTGTCGTCGCCAGGGTAACACTAACGTTGCCTTTGCCGTATAATCAAGTTCCAGATGCAACCACAGGATCCCTGCCACATGCATAAATGACAACCAGAATTCGCAGCAAAAACGCCGGATCTTAAAAACCTGGCGTTTATTGAACTGCCGATCGTTCTGAACGGTTCGTAGGTCGATACAAAAACAGCCGCTCATCAGCGATTTGAACTTCACTCCAATCCCAAGGTGAATTCCAATGCCTGAAGACACAATGAAAATTAACAAAGGAACGTTGCCGGACGTAATCAACTGGTTGATTGAAGATAATCCCTGGAGCGAATATCGCGTACGATTGGACTTACTGAGCGAAGACCCGCAGAGTGTGGAAGTCAGCCAATCGAGGCAGGTAATGCGGGATGATCCTCACTTAAAGCCGCTGCTTCAGGAGCTGAGCGACTGGCCTGGTGAAGTGATGAAGAATCACAAATCGGCGGGGCATCCGATCCATAAGTTGGCATTCATCGCCGACGTAGGTTTTCAGTTATCCGACCCGCCAATTGCTGACATCGTCGAACGTATCACGGGGCATCGCGATCCGGTCGGTCCATTTCAAGTCC
Organism: Anaerolineales bacterium; assembly: GCA_037382465.1. Classification (NCBI taxonomy): domain Bacteria; kingdom Bacillati; phylum Chloroflexota; class Anaerolineae; order Anaerolineales; species Anaerolineales bacterium. Next base: position 651 of record JARRPX010000072.1, read on the forward strand.
TGATGAACGTACACCCGCGCTACGGCGGTTCCGGCGAGGATGGATGGGCCTGGGCGCTGTGCGATGCGCCCCTGCTGATCTATTCGCTGGCGAAGTTCGGCCTCGCCGACGATCAACGCCTGATCGACGCAGCGGCCTATCTCGAAGGACTAGTGCGGGAGAACGGTTGGCCCTGTGCCGTTTCTAAAGAAATGGGCAAATTCCGCGGGCCGGGACGCAAAGACGATCCTTGCCCGTATGCCAACCTGGTCATGCTGAAAGCTCTGGATCAGTTTACCGAACTACGCGACAGCCCGGCTGTGAGATCTGGCGTGGAAAACTTGCTGAACCTGTGGGAAACACGGCGCGAACGCCATCCCTACCTGTTTTATATGGGCACCGATTTTTGCAAGCTCAAGGCGCCCCTGATCTGGTATGACATCCTGCATGTCAGCGACGTGCTTTCGCAATTCCCCTGGGTGCGAGAAGATCCTCGTTTCCTCGAAATGGCAGCGATCATCGATCGGAAGTCCGACACGCAGGGCCGCTTCACACCCGAATCGATCTGGGCCGCTTGGAAAGGTTGGGACTTTGGCCAGAAGAAAGTGCCCTCGCCTTGGCTGACTTTCCTGGTTCATCGAATGAGAAGACGGTTGATTTGAAAAATAGAAATCAGAATTCTCTACTTGAAACCACGCCGCATATAACCGTACAATATCTGACGTGAGGAAAACCATGGTCAGAAGATTGAACCCACTCGTCCGAAATCCACTGATTTCTTTTTTTGCTCTTACCGCGCTGATCTCCTGGGCGATCTGGACGCCGATCGTGATCCAGTACTACCGCAATCCTTTTCCCGTCTCCTTCGAAGAGACGCCAATCTACCTCATTCTGCTGGCCTTCCTGGGCTTCTTCGGTCCGACGATCGCCGCTTTGATCCTCTCCGGGCTGGAGGGCGGTAGAGAAGAGATCAAACACCTGCTCTCGGGCTGGAAGCTGTGGCGCGTCGGGCTGCGATGGTACCTGGCGTTCTTCCTCAGCCAGCTGGCGATCGAGTTTCTCGCCACTCAACTCTACATCGGGCAGTCGAACGCCACGCTGCAAATCGATTGGGGCAATTGGGCCGGTTTTCTACCGACATTCCTGCAGGCGGCCTTGATCGGCGGCGCAATCGCCGAGGAGACCGGCTGGCGCGGCTTCGCCCTGCCCCGCTTACAGGAAAAACGCAGCGCACTGAGCGCCAGCGTGATCATCGGCCTGATCTGGGGTGCCTGGCATCTGCCGATCAGCCTGGTGCCCGGCGCCAACTTCCCGGTAGAATTGAACCTCACACTTTTCGCCGTATTCGTGCTCAATGCCGTCTTTATTTCGATCGTCATGACCTGGCTTTACAACAACACGGGCGGCAGCATCTTCATCTGCTACCTCTACCACGCCTTGCTGAACACCGGCCTGCTCAGCGCAATCTATAAATTCAAGAATCTCGAATCCGCCTGGTGGGGCAAGATGTATTACGGCACCGTGCTGCGCGGCGCCTTCGCCCTGCTGCTGGTGGCCTATTTCGGCGCCAGGTGGCTCTCACGCACGGGCGAAAATCCGCTCGAGAGTTCACCAACGTAAAGCGATAGGGGATAAAAATGACCAGGCTCGAGAGAAAAGGTATTCTTTCGTACATCGCCGTCACCTTCACGATCACCTACGCCGTTGAAGGGGTGCTGATCGCCAGCGGGTTCCGCATCACCCGCCTGCCAGCGTATTACGGCCAATTGACGATCGCGGCGGTCATGTGGGTGCCTGCGTTGGCGACGTGGCTGACGATCAAATTCGTTACGCAAGAGGAACCGGCGACCTTAAATCTACATTTTGGCTCCTGGAAGCCCTACTGGTATACTGCCCTGCTCGTACCGCTCTGCTTCGCCATCATTTACGGCCTGACCTGGCTGTTCGGTTTGGGAAAGCCGGATTGGCAGCTGACTCAATTTCTGGCGGCGATACGCGAAACTGCCGGGACCGCGCTTCCCCCGACGCCGCCGACTGCATACATCCTCTTGGGCCTGTTCGCCGCCACGTTCGTGACAGCGCCGTTCATCAACGCCCTGTTCGGCTTGGGGGAAGAAATCGGCTGGCGCGGCTTCCTGCTGCCCAAGCTGCTCCCGCTGGGCAAACCGAAGGCCTACCTGCTGCTGGGCGTCATCTGGGGATTGTGGCATCTGCCGCTGATCACCATCGGCTTCACCTATCCCGGCCAACCCGTCCTGGGCGTACTGGCCTTCATGGCCCTGACGACTGCCTTTGGTATTTATCTCAACGAATTGACCCTGCGGCATCGAAGTACGATCCTTGCCGGCTGGGTGCACGGCCTGTTCAACAGCCAGAAACTCGGGATTTGGACGCTGATCTTTCCTTCCGTCGATCCGCTCGTCGGCGGTTACGCCGGAATCGTAGGCATCGTCGTCTGGCTCGCGCTGGGCTTGTGGGAGACACGGCGTCCCCAATAACCTTGTACGTAGATTCCTCCAGATGGTCGCCAGGAACTTGAATTCCCCTCACTGTCCTACGAGTTTGCCTACAACTTCGCCGTTCTCGTGAACAGATTCCCCACGAGTTCGGCCAGCGTAATATCTAACTTATTGGAATCACGGTAGCTTGCTTTGTGGTTTCTTTACTACACCAATAGGTTTTAAATATGACCAAATTCAGCGATCACACTATATGTTCCTGTATCGCAGCTGCCGTTTCGGAGTACCCTTTTTTCCTGGCGATGCCCAAGGCTGTCTCGCCATTCGTAGACTTTAGATTTGCATTCGCACCCGCTTTGAGTAGCTCCTTCACGATGTCGGTTTTTCCGCGACCTGCGGCCACCATCAATGGCGTATATCCGCCGGAACTCTGTACATCGATATCGGCGCCCAGCTCAATCAAGAGCTGTACCATTCTTATCGATTCAGCCGCTGCGTCAGACAGTGCTGCTTTGGAATTGTTCATCTTCTGAATGCGAATTTTGTCCGGACTGACAACATCCTGCTGCCTCGCATTTACGTCTGCACCTTTTTCAACCAGCATCCTGACGGTTTCATAACAGCTTTTTTGTACTGCAGTATGCAACGCATTCAACCCCGTACGTTCGTTCACTGCACTCGCATCAGCCCCCAGGTCGAGAAGCAATTCGACGCTGGAGGCATGATCAAGAATAGCCTCCTCCATGAGAAATTTGGACCAATCAGTTTCTGCTCCGCTATCGATAAGCAGCCTGGCAAATCCGGCGTTGCCATTCCGCAAGGCTCGCGTCAATGCCACCTCGACACCAAGAACCGCAATCACAGGTTCCACTGCCCGCGCATCGCCGGTGATGGCCAATGCATCCGCCGCACTGCTGCGAACCTCCTTATTCTCATCCTCCAGCGCACTTAGAAGCGGTATTACAGCATCTTTCCCCATTCTTCCCAACGCATCCGCAGCTTCGCTGCGCACAAGTTGGTGCTCATCTCGGAGAGCAGAGATGAGCGGCTCGATCGCACGCGTGTCTCCCAATTGACCCAGGGCACGTGCGGCAGCACTTCTTCCACGAAAATCGGTGCTGTTCTTGAGCACAGCGATAATCGGCTCCACCGCCCGGGAGTCTCCCAATTTACCCAGGGCGAGGCAAATCTTGTTCGCGTAGCCTTCATCTGCGTCCAGAAAATCGAGGAGAGGCTCGACAGCGCTTGGGTCACCGATCTTCTCCAACAAGGTGATGACTTCACCACTGCGCTCCCCGCCGAACAAAGGTGTGAGATACTCAACTGCAGGTTTACCTATGATCTCCAGCGCCCTGAGTGCGGCGTTCCAAAGCGGAATTTTACGTTCTCCGAGCAGTTCGATGAGCGGCTCAATGGCGGTTTCCCCGGCATTTCCCAGCGCATAGGTAGCTGTGATCCTTTCTGACGCTTTACAATCTCGAACGACAGAGATCAGCGCATCGACGGCAGGCGCATCACCCAACTCGCCGAGGGCGGCGATCGCATCTCGGCGAAGCTGGTCATCCTCTTGATTATTGATTATTCCAAGCAAACCTTCGATATCAGCGTTGCTTTTCAACTTATCCACATTGGGGGAGGTAATGCTGGGCATCGTTCTTCTCCTTGTTCATTGTCGAGCTTCGATTGAATTTATTAGCGAACCTCATTGAATACTACCGATCAATTGGTAGTACTGATTGATATTTATTCTCGATCGAATGCGAGTTCCCACAGGAATTTAGCTTACATAATAAGGAGGAACGCACTTGCTGTCAATTTCGGCATGCAGCACAGCAGAAGCCACTTGCATTCTATAGTGCTTGATCTCAATGCCTTATCCATCGAACACTTCCTTCGGGTCTGCGTCGCCTCGCTAGGAGATGCCTTGAAAAAACCCATTAATCCCGCCGAGTTGGTAGTACAATTACTCCGTTCCCTTCCAACGGTATCCCATGAACCCGGCCATCGAAACCCATAGTCTATCGAAATCTTACGGCAGTGTGCGCGCCGTCGAGGGAGTCAGCCTGCACGTAGAACGCGGCGAGATTTACGGCTTTCTGGGCCTGAACGGCGCCGGGAAGACGACCACCATCCGTGCCTTGCTGGGCATGATCAAGCCCAACGCCGGTTCGGTGAAGCTGCTTGATGTACCGATCGGACCCAACGGGCACGGTCCATGGCGGCAGGTCGGCCACCTGGTCGAGCGGTCCACGGCTTATCCGGAGTTGACGGTGCGCGAGAATCTGGAGATCGCCCGCCGCCTGCAGGGCGTCCCCGATCGTAAGGCGACAGACGGAGCCATCGAACATCTGGGATTGAATGCGTATGCCAACCGAAAAGCAGGCGGCCTTTCGACGGGCAACCGCCAGCGCCTGGGGTTGGCGCGCGCCCTGCTGCACGAGCCCGAGCTGCTGATCCTCGATGAACCGGCCAACGGCCTGGATCCTGCCGGCGTGGTCGAGATCCGTAAGTTGCTGGAGCATTTGACGCGGGAACGCGGTACGACCGTCTTCATGTCCAGCCACATCCTCACCGAGGTGGACCGGCTGGCGACGCGCATCGGCATCATCCACCAGGGGCGACTGCTCGAGGAGCTCGAGCACGACAAGCTGCAGGAACTACGGGCGCGCCGTCTGGAGGTGCAGACGCGCGATCTTCAGTCCGCAGAGGAGACGCTCACCCGGGCCGGCTACGCCGTGAAAACCGAGGAAGGTACGCTCTATCTTTCTGAAGAGCGCGCCCTGGAAGAGCCCGACACGGTAGCGACGATCCTGGTCGAGGCGGGCCTTCCGCCCACGCGCCTGGTCGTGACGCAGGAGAATCTCGAAGAATACTTCCTGCGCCTGACGGGAGGTACGGCATGAACGGGTTCATCCCGGCCCTGTGGGCCGAGGCGCTCAAGGCACGCCGCTCGAAAGTGCTGCCTCTCACGGCTGCGGCTGCTTGCATCCTGCCCATCGTCGACGGCATGTTCATGTTCATCCTCAAGGATCCCGAACGTGCGAAATCGATGGGCCTGATCAATACCAAGGCACAGATTACCGCCGGTGCGGCTGATTGGCCCACCTTCTTCCAGGTACTGTTGATGGGCACGGCCATCGCCGGCGCGATCCTCTTCGCCTTCATCACCGCCTGGGTTTTCGGGCGCGAACACAGCGACCGCACCATCAAGGATCTGCTTGCCCTGCCCACGCGGCGCGAAGCCATCGTCGCCGCCAAGCTGATCTTGATCGCCCTCTGGTCTTTGTTGTTGACGCTGCTTATCTTCGGCCTGGGATCGGGCATCGGTACATTGGTTGACATTCCCGGCAGGTCTGCCGGATTGATCTGGGATTCTTTTGCTGCGCTGCTGGGCATCGCCGTTCTTACATTGATGATGATGCCTTTCGTGGCGCTTTTTGCCAGCGCCGGTCGCGGCTACTTGCTGCCCCTGGGTTGGGCGGTTATGACCCTGGCTGCGGCGCAGATCGCCGGTGTACTGGGCTGGGCGGAATGGTTTCCCTGGGCCGTGCCGGGGCTGCTGGTCAGCATGAACGGTGCGCCCGTCGAACCGATTCCGGTACACAGTTTGATCGTGGCGCTCCTGGCTTTCATCGTCGGCACGGCAGCGACGTTCGTCTGGTGGCGCAGCGCGGATCAGGCGGGTTAGGGTTTTACTTCCACTGGACAAGATGAACGAATATAAGTTTGTACAAAACATATTTATTGTACGGGACAATACTGCCGGATTTTTATTCATTCATCCTAATTACAATATAAGATGAGATTGGACTGAATTAAACAAACCCGAGATTTTTAAGAAGAGATCATTCGGAAGTAAAGCCCCCAGATCTCTCGGTGGAGTGGAGGGAAACGTGGGAGATACAGTTGTCATTCAGAAAGAAAATCCTGGTTGTCTGGTTCAGTTATTATGGTTTGTATTTATTGGCTGGTGGGTAGGGCAAATATGGATCGCACTTTCCTGGATATTGATCCTTTCAATCATAGGTATACCGCTCGCAATAATAATGCTCAATCGGCTTCCGAAAGTCATCGCATTGCGCGAACCGGACAAACAAGTATCCGTCGTAATGCGTGAAGGTGCGGCATCCGTGTCAACGACATCTCAGAAGCAAGTCAACATTTTGGTTAGGGCAATTTACTTCGTGTTGATCGGTTGGTGGCTGAGTGCAATCTGGATGGAGTTGGCGTATTTCGTGTGTCTCACACTAATTGGCTTACCAATTGGATTTTGGATGTTCGACCGAGTGCCCGCATTGGTTTCGCTGAGAAGGTAATGTGATTTCTACTGGGCGGAGTAATTCCCCTGGGCCGTATTGTGCTTGCCTGCCAGCATGAACGGGGTATCCGTCGAACCGTTTCCGACGCACAGTTTGATCGTGGTTCTGGTGGCTTTCATCATGAGCACGGTTGCGGCGTTAATCTGCCGGCGCAGCGCGGATCTGGCGGGATAGCCTTTTTTACCGGGACTGGTAGAATGGTGAGAGGTTTATATTCCTTTGAACCATGATTTTACACGTCAACCGATGTATAAAATGCTGGTAAAAGTCCGAGAACAACCCAACGATTTTTTCCGATTCAAACGAGGTTACTATGGGTGAAAAAGGTAAGCGGGATAAAGCAAAAAAAGAAACACAAAAAAAGCCCAAATTGACGATCAAAGAGAAAAGAAAAAGGAAAAGGGAGAAGGGGAAATAGCCGCTCGATGACGATAGCGATCACGTTCGCCTTTCATCCTTGACATCACCAGTAGCTTCATCTTCCACAGCGTAATCAACGGTTCCGATCTTCCAGCGCCGTTTCTAAAAATCTATATAATCGCCCTATGCAGGCGCGCGACGCAGTCCATCCCAGCGCTCTCCGCATCACGCAAATCCCCGTTGCTCTGGAGATACGATGACCGCGCGCCGCGATCTCCGTCCTGCCCGAACCCGCCGCGTCCTGGAACAAGCTTCGATCTATTTGTTCCTCGCCATCGGCCTGGTAGTGCTCATTACAGCCGTGCTGCATCCTGCGCCTGCCGTCGGCGAAACCCGGGACAGCCCCTACGTCACAGCCCAGGCCACCGCCATCTATAACGACGGCTGGGCGCCGCTGACGGCCTATTTCAGCGCCTACGGCAGTTACGCGGACGGCGCCACGATCGTTAAGTACGAGTGGGACCTGGACGGCAACGGCGCATTCGATTTCGACGCCACAACAAATAGTGGCTATGCGCAGTATCTCTACACCAAATCGGGCGTTTACACCATCACCTTGCGGGTGACCGATTCGCAGGGACGCACGGACACCGATCAAACGACCGTCACGGTGCGCCTGCCGGCTTCCAGCAGCGTCGACTACTGGTACGTGTTCGACGACTCGCGCGTGCGCCGGGTCGACATCCGCCTCACCCAATCCGACTGGGACGCCATGTGGGTCGATCCCGAAGCCAAATACCAGGTCGAGGTCGACGCCACCATTTTCGGTGAAAAGCTGAACGACGTCGGCTTCCGTATGCGCGGCCAGTTCTCGCTGCGCGTCTCCGGCGCCAAGAAACCCTGGAAAATCGACACCGACTACTACGTCGACGGGCAGGAGTTCCACAACCTGCGCCAGCTGATGTTCCTCAACAACATCGGCGACTCGTCGCTGCTCTACGAGAAGCTGGCCTACGAGATGATGTACGCCGCAGGGCTGCCCGCCAGCCACGTGGCTTACGTCGAAATGTGGATCGATTTCACTGACGACTCCAGCCCGCCAGTCTACTGGGGCGTGTATTCGCTGGTCGAACGCGTGGACCAGAAATACATCGGCAACCGCTTCGGCGCCGAGAGCAAGGGTGGCAATCTCTACAAGGCCAGCCATGCCCAGCGCGGCCCGATGGACCTGATCTATTACGGCGACAAGATCGAAGATTACCCCATGCAGAACGGGCAGTACGCCTACGGCAAGATGTCCAACGAGGAGCAAGCCGATTACAGCGACATCGTCAATTTGTGCAAGGTGCTCGATGGTACGACGTACACCTCTGATACGGAATTCATCCGGGCCTTCGAATCCGTCTTCGACATGGATGCCTTCCTGCGCTACCTGGCCGTGGTCACGCTGATCGACAACTGGGATTCCTACCCCTACACCGGCAATAACTACTACCTCTACCACGACCCCGTCACGGACATCTTCGAGTGGATCCCCTGGGACCTGACCTGGGGCGGCAATCCACAGGCGGCAGTTTTCGAGCGTACCGATACGGGCATGATGCCGCGCGCCCCACTCTACGACAAGGTGATGAACACGGCAGTTTACCGGCGCAAGTACGCCGCTTACCTCGACCTGCTGATGCGCGTGTGGTTCAACCGCCAGAACGTCAGCGAGCTGGTCAAGACGTATCACAACATGATCGCACCGTACATCTCCCAATCCGGCGGCGACAAAGCCTTCTACGGCGAGGATGCCATGTTCTCGCCCGACGATTTCGACCGTTCCTGGGAGACCATCCCGGACTTCGTCGCCAAACGCAGTCAATTCGTGCGTCAGTTACTGCAGCAGCAAGCTGCACAACCGTCGCCGGAAGAATAACCAGAAACGAGGAATTGCCATGAAACGAAAACCCATCGTCGCCATCACGCTCTTATTGATCATTGCCTTTACCGTTGTTCCGGCAGCCGCCCAGGAAGGCGGCTTTACAGATTCGTTCGACGATCCGCAGCTTCCCGAGTGGGAACACTCACCGGAGGCGGTCGTCGCCGAAGGCGCCCTGCAGATCGGTCCAGGCAACTTCGCCGCCCGCGGCGGAGGCTGGCAGGATTTCGAGCTGAGCTTCAAGCTGAAGTTCTCGGGTCCCGGCGAGTCGCACATCAACTACCGCGCCAGCGACAGCGGCAGCTACCTCCTGATCCTGCTGGAGGACGCCGTCGTACTCTTGAAGAATCAGGGCGAAGGCCAGGAAAGCGAGTTGGCCGTCTCACCCGGCTGGCAGCCGTCGCAGAATGCCTGGATGGAATTCAAAATCACCCTGCAGGGCGGCCAGCACAGCATCAGCATCGACGGCAGCGAGATCATCAGCGCCAGCGACTCCGAACCGCTCGCACAGGGAGGAGTGGTATTCGCCTCGCACGGCGAACGCACGACGACCATCGACGACGTATCGCTGCAGGTGCTCGTACCGGAGGCGGGCGGCGAGCCACAGCCGGGCGCTGCTGTAGAACCGGTCGCCGTCGAATCCGTCCCCACAGCCCTTCCCACCCAGGCGCCTAACGCCCTGCAGTCGATCCTGGATTCGCTTTCGACCAGCGCAGGCAGCACGGTCGACGTGACCACGTTCGGCGTCAACCTCGTCCTGGCGGCGCTGTACGCCTTCGTACTCAGCCGCGTCTACGTCTATTGGGGCTCTTCGCTCTCCAATCGACGCAAGTTTGCCGCCAACTTCATGCTGGTGACCGTCACCACCACGTTCATCATATTGGTCGTGCGCTCGTCCGTCGCTCTCTCCCTCGGCCTGGTCGGCGCGCTGTCGATCATCCGTTTCCGCACGGCGGTCAAGGAACCGGAGGAGTTGGCCTACCTGTTCTTCGCCATCAGCCTGGGCATCGGTCTGGGCGACAATCAGCGTCTGGTCACCACCCTCAGCCTGGTCGTGGGCATTCTGCTGCTTGGACTGGGCCGCCTGCTGCGCCAGACTCAGTCCGACGTCAACCTGCACCTCTCGATCACCAATCGCGGCAGCGAGAAAACCGGCATGCAGCAAATCCAACAGACGCTTGAAAAATACTGCAGCAAACTGCGCCTGATCCGCTACGACGAGAACAGCGAACTGATGGAACTGGCTTTCGTGGTCGAGTTCCGCCATCTCTCCGATCTGGAGCAGGCGCGTGACGCCCTGCTGGCGCTTTCGCCGCAGATGGAAGTTTCCTTCCTGGACAACAAGGGTATCTGGTAGATGACCGACGGTGCCAAGCCTGCAGCGGAAATAAGCGGTTACACGCAGCTGCGCTCGTATCGCTACGAGCGCAAATTCCTGGTCGAGGAACTGCTGCCCAGCCAGATCGTGGCGCTCGTGCGCCAGCATCCGCTGCTGTTCTACGCCCCCTACCCGCCGCGCCAGGTCAACAGCCTGTACCTGGACACGGTCGACATGGAAATCTATTTCGATAACGTCTCCGGCGCCGAGATACGCCGAAAAGTGCGCTTGCGCTGGTATGGATCCGCGACAGGCGAAATCCGCAGTCCGATGCTCGAGATCAAGGTCAAGCAGGGACACGTGGGGAAGAAGATTTCCTACCGCATCGCCGATTTCACACTGGATGAGTGCTTCTGCGACCGTGTTTTCCAGGCAGTCGCCGATCGCTCCAACCTGCCCACCGTGGTGCGCGATGACCTGCACACGTTAAGTCCGGTGCTGCTCAACTGCTACCAACGCGGCTACTACGCCACGCGCGACGACGACTTCCGTGTGACGATCGATTCACAACAGATCTTCTGGAAGGTGAACATGGCCCTCTGCAACCCGCTGCTGCACCGCCAGAAGAACGCTCGCGACGTGATCGTGGAACTGAAGTACGAGATCGAACACGAAGCGAAAGCCGATCGCGCCGCAGGCTACTTTCCTTTCCGCGTGACGCGCAACTCGAAATACGTGCAGGGGATCGAGCGGGTTTATTTCTAAATACCGACCCAGGCTGGATTATCCTCCACTTATCTTTCTCTGAGACCAACGCATCGCCAGTGTAACGCAGGGTTTCAGTTATTTAAGCCCTGCGTTACGGATTCATGTAGAATACGTTTTAGCAAATCTGACGAAAGCAGCATCTATCAAGCCCGATTCATACTGACGCGACAAGGCGGTCTTTCAAATGAAAGAAAGCTGATCTAGCATGAACGTCAAACGACAATTATCTGTCCTCGGCATCTTTCTACTCATCTACTCGCTGCTGGTCTTTTTTTCCACGCTGATCACCTCGGCGAACCAACTGGCACCGCCGGGTACACTGCCGGACACAGCCGCCGAAATTCCGCAGTGGCAAATCGCACTCGCCAGCGCCGGCATAGTTATCGTGCTCTACGGCTTCCTGGGCTTGGCCGGCTTCTGGTTCGCCCGTCGTCTGGAACTGCCAGGTGTCTATCGAGAAAGAGCCGGTTGGGAAACCTGGTTGCGCAGACCGCTGCTGCTCGGGCTCAGTCTGGGTGTGATTTGCGTACTGATCGACCGAATCATCGCCCTGCTGGTATCCGTCGAAGGGCTCCCCCATCCCCGTTTTCCGTTATCGCTGCTGGCTTCCGGATCGGCGGGCATCGGTGAAGAGATCTTGTTTCGCGGCTTTGTGCTCGGATTGTGGGCCTTCATCCTCAACTGGCTCCTGCGGCGTTGGAATGCGAAGCGCACGGCGCTGTGGATCGCCAACGTCATCGCCGCCCTGGCCTTCAGCGCTGCACATTTGCCCAGTGCGATGCTGCTCTTGGGGGTCACTTCGCCGGCCGATCTTCCACCATGGGTCATCGTTGAAGGTCTGCTGATCAACGGCATCCTGGGACTGGTGGCCGGAGAACGCTACGTGCAGGGCGGACTGGTGGCTGCGATGGGCGTGCATTTTTAGACGGACGTGGTCTGGCACGTGATCTGGCCGCTGCTGCATTCGATCATCTGAGCGAGGAGGCGTCGATGAGCGAAATCGAGAGACATGACATCAACCAGGAGTGAGTACACGCCGGCTACGTCGTTGCGGGCGACTTCGTCTTCCTTTCTTACTGTGTAGGCAACATCGGATATACAGTTGAAGCACAAGTCCACGGCGCCCTGGACCTCATGGAAGAGCGGCTGGCGAAAGTCGACCTCTCTTTGAGCGACGTCGTCAAACTGGACGTTCTCCTGCGGGACGCGTGGGACATCCCCATCATGGAGAAAGTGTTCAAGGAACGTGTCAAAGGCGAGTATCCAGCGCGCAAGACCATTCAGACCAACCTCGCCCACGCCGGCGGCCCGGAGGGTCTGCACGTGCAGATCGATGGGATTGCCTACCGCGGAAAAAGCGGCGCTTGATTATGCTAGACAACATCGAATGATTGATCCTAATCGCAGATATGAAAAGAATCGACCAAATGACACAAACGCTGAAAATCGGCATCATCGGTGATTTCGATCCCGGCAGCGTTTCCCACGTCGCCACGAATGCCGCGCTGCACCACGCTGCGGTTCGGATTGGCGTGAAAATCGCCGTTTCCTGGCTGCCCACGGATATGCTGGTAGATGCGTCGAGCGAAGCCTCGCTCACCGTGCGGGAATCTGACGCGCTGTGGTGCAGCCCGGGTGGTCCTTACCGTAGTACGAACCGGGCCTTCCTCGCCATCCGGTTCGCCCGCGAAACACGTTGGCCGTATATCGGAACTTGCGGCGGATTTCAATATACTCCGGTAGAGTATGCCCGCAACGC
>JARRPX010000073.1 GCA_037382465.1 Anaerolineales bacterium
AAGAAGGGTTGGAACTCGCGTTTTCCGAACAACCCGATTTGATTCTCGTCGATATCAATTTACCTGAAATCGATGGTTTGACGTTTACGCAGCGACTGAAATCCGAACCCAAATTTGCAAGTATTCCCATCGTCGCCCTGACTGCGAACGTATTGCGCGGGGATCGAGAACGAAGTCTTCTGGCAGGCTGCAACGGCTACATCCAAAAACCGATTGACGTCGACCTGTTTCCGTCGCAGATCAGACACTTCATTAAGCAACCCACGCAATCGTGAAGACGAGAGTTGCCTCGATGAGCACTACGATAAAAGATCTGGTTGTATTGATCGTGGAAGACAACGTGGCAAATTTTTCATTGATGGCTCGGTTACTGAAGCCCATGGGTGTCTGTTGTGAGTGGTAGTCATCCGGATACGAGGTGGTCGAATATGCAGATACGATCCCCCATGTCGACTTGATTTTGATGGACATCCGCCTGCCGTACGAAGACGGGTACGAAGCGCTGCGAAAACTGCGTGCATCCCGCTTGAAGGATATTCCGGTAGTTGCCGTGACCGCATATGCAAGTGAAGCGCAAATGAAGAAAGCACGAAAAGCCGGCTTCGATGGCTTTATCGGAAAGCCGCTCGACGCCGATCGCTTTCCAGAACAAGTTCACCGTATCGCCTCCGGTGAACAAGTATGGGAGTTGGAATAGCCGTGTTTCAAAGAATACAGACCAACATACGTCAAAGAATTGCCGAGTTCGAACAGGGCACCAGCCTGGGGCGAAGATTAATCGCCGTACTCTTGCCGTTGGTGCTCGTCCCCGTGATCATCATGGGGTTGGCCGCATATCTCCAAACTCGCAACATCGTGCGGGAGCAGGTCGAAGATGATCTGGTCTCCCGAATCAACGATAAATTGTTCGACCTCACAGATTGGATAACCGTTCGAGAAGAGCAGTTGATCATAGACGCCGGAGAAAACACCATACGCGCCCGTGTTTCCGAATTGCTCGATGAGACGGAAGGCAGCGTACTCTACGACGATAGGCAAAACGATTTGCGCGCCATCCTGGAGAATAAACGTATCTCCACAACCAACATCCTGTTCGATGATTATCTCGTTGCCCGGGCTTCAGACGGCCAGATTCTCGCTGCCACACAGCGGCAGTGGGAGGGCGAATCCATCGATGCGGAAATGCTTCGGGAGATGTTGCTCTCGCAAACCTATACCTACGCCGCCATCGATCATCCCTTGTTCAGAATCTCCGAAGAGGAAAATTTCGCCATCCTTACCTACGATCCGTTCAGCGTCAGCGAGAGCGGTCTCAAAGAAGCCGTTCTCATCGGCGTGAGTACGAATTATTTCAAGACGGATATCGTTGAAGACATCCAGCGCAAGTGGCTCGTGCCGCAGGACAGCGAGGCAGAGATCGTTAACGTCTACATCGTGGCGGAGCCGAATATTTTTCTCGAGATTTCACCCAGCGGCATGATTGCCCTGCAGCGATTCAACAGCAGCCACCCTGCGCTTTCGCATCCAAATTTAACGACACCTCGAACGCAAGAATACGAGGACATTTTCGGCGAAAGCGTACTCGGTTCGTATGCCTGGATACCGACGGCCGGGATCGGGCTGGCCGTAGAACTGCCCCGTAGACTGTATCTATCCGAAATTAACTCGCTTGCCCCCTTCTCGATCTTGCTAATACTACTGGCGACGTTGTTTACGGTCATCGTCGTACCGTTAGCCAGCAATCGTCTGCTGCGGCCGCTTTCAAAATTGACAGAATTTGCGCAACGCGTGGCGCGCGGCGATTGGCAGTATCGCGTGCCCGTCGAGAGTGATGATGAAGTCGGTATGCTTTCCCAATCTTTGAACATGATGGCCGAGGAATTGAGCCAATCCTATCGCTCACTGGAAGACAGGGTCTCCGACCGTACACGCCAACTTCGAATTGCCTCGCAGGTCGCGCGCGTGGTTATTTCGTCACCGTCGTTGGCGGACCTTCTACGGCGCGGTGTCGAACTGATTAAATCGCAGTTCGGCTACTACCACGTTTCCATCTTCTTGATCGATGAAGAAGGGGAAAATGCGCAGCTCGCTGAATCGTCTGGCGAAATCGGCCAAGCGCTCAAAGCGCGCGGTCACAGTTTGAGAGTCGGCGGGCAATCGATCATCGGATGGGTCACGGCCAACAATCAGCCACGTATCGCCTACGATGTAACGCAGGACCCGCTGCATCTCGCCAACGAGCTGCTCCCGGAGACACGTTCGGAAGCTGCGGTTCCTCTTCAAGTTGCGGGACGTGTGTTGGGCGCGCTCGACGTACAGAGCACCGAAGCGGAAGCGTTTTCACCCCAAGACATTGAAATCCTGCAGACGCTGGCCGATCAGTTCTGTGCTGCAATCCAGAACGCGAAATTGGCCATCACTTCGATCACCGCCGCCGATCGTGCCCGCCTCATGAGCCAGGTTACACAGGAACTCAGCCGGCAGATGACGGTCGAAGATGTTATGCAAACGACGGCGAAATCCCTTCATCGCGCCCTGGGCCACCCTGAAATCGTCGTTCGTATGAATACAGCACAATCCGAATCGAGTCTTTATACCGAATACCCCACATCAAGCGAGACGGATCTGGAAGCTTGAAATCAACTACGGGAATGAATGGACCATGAGCCGAACCATCGTCGCCATCACAGGAGCATCGGGTTATCTAGGTAAATTACTAGTACCTACGCTGCAAAAAGACCGAAAAATCGAACGCATTATCGGCATCGATGTTCAGCCCCCCATCGATCCGCCAAAGTCGAAGAAGTTCGAATTCGTCCAGACGGATGTACGCGATGCGGGAATCGTCGAGGCGATCAAAGGTGCAGACGTCTTGATTCACATGGCGTTCAAGCTTTGGCGTCTGCCCGATTCGGAGGATCTTGAGGAGATCAACATACGTGGATCCTACAACGTTTTCGACGCGGCCGTGCAAGCAAAGGTCAAGAAATTGATCTTCACCAGCAGCACGGTCGCCTACGGTATCCGTGCGGACAATCCCATGCCGCTCACCGAAGAGCACCCGCTGCGTCCAAACGAGAAGCTTTATTACAGCTGGCAGAAGGCGGCCTGCGAAAAAAGACTGCACGCGATACACACCTGCGCAGCTCGTTCACGAGGCCGATGTGATCCAGGCGCTGCGCATGGCCATCCACAACGATCTGCCCGGTATCTACAACGTCACCGCCGACGAAACACAAAGCCTGCGCCAGGCTACCCAGTCGAGAGGCGGACGCGTTCTGGCATTGCCGCTGTTCATCATCAAGCCGCTGCTCTGGCTTTTATGGCGGACGGGAAAGACGATCGCAGCACCGGAATGGATACTGATGAGTTTGTATCCGTTCATCGCCAGCAATGACAAATTACGCGCCGAAGGGTGGAAACCGAAGTACACCACTCCGGCGATCTACGATTCCATCGTTGAAGCATTCGGCAAACCCAGCTAGCCAGCCAGCAAAGATTTGGAAGGAAAATCATGCTCGATCGATTGAATAAAATTCTCGCACCCACATCGGAAAATCCGGAAATCGCACATCGGCAGTACATCCTCAACATCGTGCTGCTTGGGCTTGCGGGTCCCGGATTTCTGTTCGGCCTGATCATGACCGGATTGTGGTTTGCAGGATTGACACCCGTAGCTGGCGCGATCTCCGGACTGGGCGTGCAGCCTTTCTACGTTCTGGCCTATTGGCTGGGCAGGCGAGGTAGACTCAACGCCGCGGGCTACATACCAACCATGGTGATCTTCCTGGTGATGGCCGCATCCTCCTTCATCGTGGGAATCGGCCACGTCACCATCATCGGCTTCGCCATGGTCATATCCACCGCAGGAATTCTGATCGGATTGAGCGCCTCCATTCTCTTCACGCTGCTCAGCGTCGCCGCCTACGCTGCCGCCGGTTTTGCCCAGTTGAACGGATTAATTCCCAATGCGATGTTCCCAACCACATCTGTCGCCGCAGACGCGATCGGATTGGGTTTGGGCCTGGTTGTGATCGTAGTCATGAACTGGCTTTCGATGCGTGAGATGGAAAACGCGCTCACCCGTGAACGCACCCTCGCAAAACAACTGCAGACTCACAGCGTCGGCCTGGAAGAGCTCGTGCAGGAGCGCACGGCCGACTTGCAGCGAAGAGCACTACAGCTGGAGACGACCGCCGAGATTGCCAAGATCACCAACGAGATCCGCGATCCATACTTGATCATCTCTCGTACCGTGGACATCATTCGCGAGCGCTTCGGGTACTACCACGCTTCGGTGTTCACCATGGACAACACCGGCAACTGGGCCGAACTCACTGCCAGCACGGGCGAAGCAGGACGGCGAATGCTGTCCAGAGGTCACCGATTGGGCGTCGGCAGCGCCAGCATCGTCGGCTGGGCGACCGGGAATCGCTTGCCTCGCGTGGCCAACGATGTCTCGCAGGATCCTTTCTACTTCGCCAATCCCCTGCTTCCGGACACACGTTCCGAGATGGCCGTACCCCTGTTGATCGGCGATCAATTGCTGGGCGCTCTCGACGTACAGAGCCGTGAAACAAACGCCTTCTCGGAAGCCGATGTGCGCACCATGGAAGTCATCGCCGATGAGCTTTCATCTTCGATCGAGAGTTCGACAACCCAACTCGAGATGACGGAGGAGTTGGAGCGCCTCGAAAACATCATGCGAGTTCAAACGCGAGAATCCTGGCAGCGGCTGAGTCGAAGCAATCTGTCTCCCATCATCCATCTCAGCCCGTCAGGAGAAATCACCCCACTCGTAGATGAGGAATTCCCTTCCATCGACGTTGCGACCGAAACCGCTCAACCTGCGCGTACGGACGACGATCGTGAGATTGCCGTGCCGATCATCGTGCGCGGCGAAATTGTGGCCACGATCGCTGCACGTAAGCCTTTCGGAGAAGAAGGATGGACCGACGATGAAGTGGCCTTCTTCGAAGCCGTTGCCAGTCAAGCGGCGCTTTCGATGGAGAACGCTCGCCAGCGCACGGAAGAGCAGCGCAGGATGAACGAACTCGAAGTCCTGAACCGCGTGAGCCAGGCCGTATCACAAATGATCCAGCTGGATACGCTTTTCAGAGTCGTGCATCGCCAGATACGTCAGATCCTCGGCGATACCGATATGTCGGTGGCGATCTTCCATCCCGATAGCGTGACCATCAGCTTCCCCTACACGGTTGAACGTGGAGAACACATTGAATTGCCTCCTATGCCGTTGGGCGAAGGGCTGACTTCCACCGTGATCCGCTCGCGCCAGCCGTTGCTCCTGGTCGAAGACACTGAACGTATCGCCTCGGCACTGGGAGCGAAGCAACTCGGCGTTCCGGCAAAATCCTGGCTTGGCGTTCCCATGTTGATCGGTGACGACGTCGTCGGTGTGATTACGGTACAGGACCTCGAATATGAGCATCGCTATACTGAAGATGACGTTGCTTTGCTGAGCACGATCGCCAGCCAGGTGGCAGCCGCCATTCAGAACGAACGGCTGCTTGGACAAGTCCAGCGCGCTGCCAGGAGAGAACGCCTGACGAGAGAAATCGCCAGCAAGGTACGCAGGGCTCCTGATATGCGCAACATACTGCAAACTACGGCCCGTGAACTCAGTCAGGCGCTGCACGCCGCTAAAATAACCGTTAGCCTGGGCGAATCGAAAAAGAGCGATTTGCCAAATGATTTACTAGAAAACGGCGACGATCAGGAGACAAGTGATAGCGACTCGTCCTCCGAGGAGTTCGTCCTATGATCCCGAGAATTGCACTTTTCTATTCCCGTATACGCATGCAAATTCGCCGCATCGGATTTGCCACCAAAATGGCGCTGATGTCGCTGTTTACGGTCTTCATTCTTTCACTCGTTCTGCTGCTCTTGTCCAGGGTTATCACGGTCCCCATCACTTTCTACCTGATCAGTATCATATTGATGGTAGTCCTGATCCCCCTGGTCATACTTTTTATTGCTCGTAGAGCGCTGAATCCGTTAGTGAAAGTGACGGATCTCATCGAACACATTTCCCGCGGAGAATGGGGTCACCGCGTCGAAGTCCATTCCGAAGATGAATTCGGGAAGTTGAGCCATTCCCTCAACGAGATGCTGGACGAACTGCAGAATACCTATCGTGCGCTGGAAGACCGCGTGCGCGACCGGACACAATTAATCCGTTCGGCATCGGAAGTGGCGCGGAACGCCGTTTCCATCCGGGATTTCAATCGACTTCTCATCGAAGTCGTCAATCTCATCTCGAGAAGATTTGGCTACTATCACGTCGGCGCATTCCTGCTCGACGAACTCGGAGAAAACGTCGTATTGCGCGCCGCGTCGTCCGAAGGTGGTCAGCGCATGCTCAATCGCGGCCACAGCCTGACGGTGGGAAGAGTGGGCATCGTCGGATACGTTGCGGGTTCCGGAAAACCGCGCATCGCTTCGGACGTCGGGGTCGATTCGCACTTCTTTGCCAACCCCGATCTTCCCCACACGAGGTCCGAAATGGCACTGCCGATGCTGGCAGGCGACAAATTGGTCGGCGTGCTCGACGTTCAGAGCACACAAGCGAACGCTTTCAGTGACGACGACGTTCTCATCCTGCAAACCATCGCAGATCAATTGGCCGTATTGGTGGAGAATTCTCAACTACTGCAAGATCAAGTGAAATTTTCTTACACACTTCATCGAATCATCGAAATCTACAATCGTTTGTCGAGCGAGACAGACTACCCGAAGCTGTTGAACGCGAGGAAATCATCGTTCAGAGCTCCGCCGCCAGTGAAGCGAGATTGAAGACTCCTGTAGGTATGAGTATGCCGCTCGGCCAGGGGATCTACGGCCGTGTTATCGACGCCAAGTCGCCTCTGGTAACGGTAGGTACGCCGCAAAGAACGGCCACTGGCGTCACGGCCTCCCTCGAAGGGTCACCCACCACGATATGTGCACCTATTCTTTCGAGCGGCCAGGTTTCCGGCGCGCTCGCCGTCACTTTTGAACGATATCGTCCCGGCGAGCGAGATATCGAAGTATTGGAAATGCTTGCCAACCAGGTCTCGATTGCGCTCGAAAACACGAAAATCATGGAAGAGATGCAGCAGAGCCTGCAACACGTCGATGCGCTGCTGCAGCAGCAGACGACCGGCGCGTGGGACGACCTTTTCGATTCAATGCGGGCGATCGATCAGGGAACCGTCGTCGAATACGGTGGCGGCCAGAACGTCATGGATCTGCCGGACGACGCGCCGGCACTGGCGACGGACATCGAATTGCGTGGCGAAATCATCGGCAGCTTGAACATTCTGCGGAAAAGCACGGACGATTGGACGGACGACGACCAGGCTATCCTCGAGGCCGTAGCCGATGAAGTCGCCGGCGCCCTCGAACAAGCTCGTCTCATGGAAGAATTGCAGCGCCGAGCTACCCAGCTGCAGACGGCCGCAGAGGTCGCCCGAGACGCAACGGGCTTGCTCGATCTCGACACTCTTCTCGGAAGAGCCGTCAACCTGATTCGCGAACGATTCGACTTCTATCACGTTGGCGTGTACTTGCTGGACGAAAACGGCGAGAACGTCATTATCAAAGAAGCCACCGGCGATGCGGGTGAAGCCATGAAGCGGGAAGGATTTTCACTCCCCGTCGGAGTGACTTCGGTGACCGGTTATGTCGTCCAGGCGGGTACTTCCTACGTCGCACACGACGTTACCCAGGATCCCCATTACCTGCCCAATCCACTGCTGCCGGATACCAGAACACAGTTGGGCATTCCCCTTCGCATTGGAGATTACGTAATCGGCGCAATGGACGTTCAGCACACCACCCCACATACCTTCAGCGAAGACGATATCGCTGTGCTTGAGATTCTCGGCGACCAGCTTGCCGTCGCCGTGCAGAACGCGAAAAACTACGAGGAAGCGCTTCACCGAGCGAAACGCGAGCAGGCCGTCATGGATATTACGATGAAAGTCCGTTCCAGAGCGAACATCGATGACATGCTGCGCACAGCAGCAAAAGAGATGCAGCAAACCCTCGGCGCCCGGCGCGTGAAAATTCAATTGGCCGAAGATATATTGCACCCCGATGCAGATGGAGACGGTGCGAGTGAAAGCCATCGCCCTGCTGACGACTCCCTGGACTCCGGGGAATCATTCACAGAAGAAGGAGCGGCATGACCTGCGTAATCACGATAGCCAACGAAAAAGGCGGTGTCGCAAAAACAACGACGGCGGTCTCCCTGGGCGCTGCGCTGGCACAGGTTGGGCAGCAGGTGCTCGTCGTCGACCTCGACCCGCAGGCAAATTTAACGCTGGCTCTGGGCATCAGACCCAAGAGCGTGCACCGTACGATCACCGATATCCTCCTGGGTAACCAGGACATCGATTCGGTATCTCAAGAGACCGGGGTCCCCGGGCTGTTCGTAGCGCCGTCGAATCAAGATTTGAGCATGGCGGAACGCTATCTCACCGTGCGGGACGGCTACGAATTCATCCTGCGGGGAGCGCTCGCAAATGCTTCGTCGCACGATTTCATCATAATTGACTGCCCGCCGGCGCTGGGTCCCGTGACGCATTCTGCACTGGTCGCAGCCAATCTGCTCATCATTCCCACGCAATGTGAGTTCTTCTCGGCCAATGCGCTGCGCGATATGCTCAACATGATCCGCTCGGTACGTCAGAATTCCAATCCGCAGCTGCATTACCGGGTCCTGATGACCATGGTCGATCTGCGCAACCGGATGCACCGCAGTCTGCTGGAACAAATCCACAAGGCTTTCGGCACGGCTGTTTTCAAGACGATCATCCAGACCGATACGAGATTACGCGAAAGTCCCTTGTTCAGCCAACCGATCACTGTTTATGCGCCGAGCAGTCGCGGCGCCATACAATACAGTGAACTTGCGAAGGAAGTTATGAAATATGTCCACGAATTCGCTTGAAAACCTGCGCAACCGTCTCGAAAACCTGCTCTCCGGGCTGCTCGAGGTCACGCCCCGAACCGGCACCCTCGATGCGGAAACCATCACGGCTTCCCAGAAACTGGAGCCGGAAGGTTTTGTTTTCGAAACCGACCTGGAAGGGAAATTCGTCTGGAGCAGCCCGGAAGTCGAACGCATTCTCGGCCGGTCCCCCGAGGTACTTGAAGGCACTTCGATAAGTGAAATCGCCTTGTCTCCCGATAAAGTAAAGGATTTCCAGGATCGCATTGAATCCGGACAACCAATCTACAATTTCCGGGTCCAAGCGCGCAATGAGGAAGGCAAGCTGTTGACCTTGCTTTTCAACGCTCTGGTTCGAGCCGATCCAGCCGGCATCCGCCTGGGTTATCGCGGCGTAGCGCAAGCCATCTTCTTCGAAGAACCTCTCCCGGCACAGGAAGGCGAACGAGTGGACACCGCCCAAATGACTGCGATGCAGTATCTATCGTCCGGCATATTCTGGGGAGAAACCGCGGGGTACATCGCCGATGAAGTGGGCACGAGAAAACTCTCCCTTCCCGAGGACGGTATTACTTTGGATGAAACCCCCGACGACAATGTCCTGCGTGTCCCCATCCGCGATCAAGATCGCGTGTTCGGCGTAATCGAATTGGAAAAATCCCACGATACGACTCTTTGGGACGTCGCAGAGCGAGACATCGCCGAAGGCGTAGCCGACGATCTCGCGCTTGCCTTGCAAAGCGCACGTACGCACCAACTGACCCAACAAGCGCTGGACGAAATGCGCGAGGTCGACAAACTAAAGAGCCAATTCTTGGCCAACATGAGTCACGAACTGCGCACGCCGCTCAACTCCATCATTGGATTTTCGCGCGTCATCCTGAAGGGAATCGATGGGCCGATCACGGACACCCAGGAACAAGACTTGAATGCCATTTACAACGCCGGCCAGCATCTGCTTGGTTTGATAAACGACATGCTCGATGTTTCCCGGATCGAAGCCGGTAAAATGGAATTGACTTTCTCGGAAGTGGATGTCAAAGAAATCATCCGCGGCGTGTTGGCGACTGCGGTTGGCCTGGTCAAGGACAAACCCATTGAGATCCACTCCGACGTCCCGGACGATCTTCCACTGATCTGGGCAGACAATATCCGCGTGCGCCAAATCTTGCTCAACTTGCTCTCCAACGCGGTCAAGTTCACCTCCGAAGGCAAGATCGGGCTTACCGTAACAGTCGAGGGCGAGGAAGAACCCGAGCAGCTCTTGATATCCGTTTCCGATACGGGACAAGGGATCGCAGAGGAGGATCAGGAGAAGCTCTTTGAGCCGTTCTCGCAAGTAGACGCTTCTCCGACGCGTAAAACCGGCGGTACGGGCCTGGGATTGTCGATTTGCCGCTATCTCGTAGAGCTTCACGGTGGTGAAATCTGGGTCGACAGTACGCCTGGCGAAGGCAGCGTATTTTCTTTCACGCTGCCCATAAAGCCCCCCGAGTCGCTGCAGACGGATGCAAATTCCAGCGCTGAATAGCCGGGAAACACAGATCGTGCCGAATCTTGCTGGTCAATTCAAACCAGCCAACCGCGTTGCTGCCATCCTCCTCGGGTATTCTGGGAATCCCGATCCTTTTTTCGTCGATCACTTCCGATGACTCATCAGCTGAAAATCGTCTGCATTGATTGCGGCGAGAGCACTCCCTTCGACCCCCTCGAGTTCACCTGTCCGGCTTGCGGCAGCGCCTGGCGTCAGGCCGAGTACGATCTCAAATTCGCACGTCGGTCCTGGTCCGAAAATTTACCCTCGCGGCCCTTCGATCTTTGGCGTTATCAAGAACTACTTCCCACACAAAATCCGCAATCGTCTCTGATGATGGGCGAAGGGGGATCGCCCTTGCTTCGAGCCCAGAACCTCGGCCGCCTGTTGGGTCTGCCCAACCTTTACATCAAGGACGAGCGCCAGGGACCGACGGCATCTTTTAAAGACCGGCAAGCCGCGCTGACCGTCTCGGTGCTCCTGGAGGCCGGGCTCAAGGAAGCCGTCGTCGCATCCACCGGCAACGTGGCTATCGCTTTTTCCGCATACTGCGCCAGAGCAGGCGTGAAATTGTGGGCGTTCATCACCAGTCTCGTACCCGCACCCAAAATGCACGAAGTGGCCATCTACGGCACGCGCTTGATCAAGGTAGCCAGCACATACGACCAAACCAAACATCTTGCAGCCCAGTTCGCCCAGGAGCGCGGGCTATACATCGATCGCGGCGTCCGCAGTATCGCGGCCGTCGAATCGATGAAAACACTGGCGTTTGAGATCGCGGAGCAATTGGGAAACGAAGAAGGGGTCGCCACATCGTGGCGCGCACCCGATTGGTATATACAGTCCGTCAGCGGCGGAATTGGACCCGTCGGCGTGCTGAAAGGCTTCACGGAATTGCTGCACATGCAGCATATCGAAAAGATTCCTGCGATCGCCTGCATTCAAACAGCCGGATGCTCGCCCATGGCTGACGCTTGGCACAAAGGATTGGAACAAGTTGTCCCCGTATTGTCCCCCAACACGCTGATCTCGACGTTGAGCACCGGCGATCCGGGACGAACATACAGCCTGCTGCGAGGGCGCATGCTGGCCGGATCGGGCGGCGCGATGGAAAGCGTAACGGACGAAGAAGCCTTTCAAGCCATGCACACCCTGGCCAAGATGGAAGGTTTATCCATCGAACCGGCCGCGGCCGTTGCCTTCGCCGGGCTGATCAAGATGGTGCGTAACGGCAAGATCCACCCGGAAGAAACGATCGTCGTCAACTGCTCCGGGCATACGATGCCCATCGAGAAGAGCCTCCTGGCCGACGGATGGGCGCAGGACGTCGTTCTTCCGGATTATTCGACGCTGGAACAACCCGAGGAAGGGTTGCTCGCTGCGCTCGAGCACCTCGATTCGGAACGTATCCACGACATCCTCATCGTCGACGATCATGCCGACGCGCGCTTGTTGATCTCCCGTATCCTTCAGGCTCAGGCTGATTACAACCTCGTAGAGGCATCCTCCGGCATGCAAGCGCTCGAATTGGCCGAACAGAACCCGCCCGATCTCGTCATCCTGGATCTGATGATGCCGGAAATGGATGGTTTTTCGGTCCTCGAACGGTTGAAACAAAGCTCCAAGACCATCGACATCCCGGTTATCGTCATTACTGCGAAACAGTTAAGCGTCCACGAGAAAGAGCGCCTGCGCGGGAAAATCGCACGCCTCCTCACCAAAGGGGATTTTCTCAGTGAAGAGCTGCTGGCTGAAATCGAGCGCATCCTTGGATGAACGGGTAAATATGTTGGAATGGGGGTGTGAGTCACTTTGAATGCGGACATCCAGAATCGCCGCGGTGTTGCCATTGCAATCAGTTCCGCGGGTTTGATCGGCTTGACGCCGATTTTCGGCAAGCTGGCCATCCAGGCGGGGATGTTCTCGATTTCCGTCGTCGCCGCCCGCACCGCTGCAGCGTCAATCCTGCTCTTCGTGGTGATGCTTCTCTTTCAACGCAAATATTTATATATTTTCCCGGTCGGTTTCGTCGGTTGTATGATCGCCGGCAGCCTTAACGGCCTGGGATCGTTGTTCTTCTATCTCGGTCTGGCCCGGGTCGACGCAAGCTTATCGCAGATGCTCTTTTCGCTGTATCCTCTTTTCGTTGCCTTTCTGCTTTTCCTGGATGGGTTAAAGCATTCGAAGATCACGCTCCTGGCTTTGCTGTTCAGCATCCCCGCGGTGTATTTCCTGACCCGGGCTTCAACGGTCGGAATCGATCTTCATGACGCGCTTTACCCTCTTCTGGCCGGTCTGTTCTACGCGCTGCACATTCCCATCAACCAGCGCGTCTTGTATGAAGCGCCGCCGCCGACGGTCACGCTGTACACCCTTTTCGCCATGACGATGGTGGTAGTTCCTGCGGAGTTGATTTTCTCGCCGACAGTTTTCAGCGTTCCCCAGCCTGCTCTGCTTCCACTGATCGGCCTGACGCTGGTCACTTTTTTCTCACGCCTGGCATTATTTTCTGGCGTGAAATCGATCGGAGGCATGCGCACCTCGCTGCTCGGCTTGGGCCAGGTGTTGGTTACGGTTAGTGTGGCATATGTATGGCTTGGTGAAACCCTCACCCCACATCAATGGCTCGGCGCTCTGCTGCTGGTGACAGCGTTGATCCTCGTCGGCATGGATAAGCCCATCGCTTCACCGCTCCGCTCTCGAGGTTGGCTGCGCTGGTTGAGCCCCAGATTCCGGCGGAACGACTGATCCGATCTGGTCATCGCAGAAAAGTAGTGACGTCCTCCCAGAGTAGTTGAGCTGGCGGCGTCGAACGACCTCGAACTCTCGAGGCACCGTTTTGCCGCTGTGCAGCTCGGCTTGACGCCCTTGGAATGCGTTTCCGGAGGGGAGAGAGGGGATATCCGAACTCGAACTACTCGAATTGGGGAGCGAGGGATGAGTCATCCCTCGCTCCTCAGGATTCTTTTAACGATCGATTGCTACTGCAACGGCTCCCCGCAGTCGGTGAACCAACCCAACGTGCCATCCTCACGCTGAACGAGGTGGAAATCGACCTGCGATGTGGAGTCGGCAGCAGTGAAGTAGACCTCGACTATAAATACGTCTTCGAAGCTGGTTGAATGTCCATCCATCTCCCATAACCACGAAGCGAGTTCTTTTACATTGAGGACTTCAAGCCGGGTCGGTGTTTCGATGATCGAACCGATGTAAGTATGGCAGGCTTCGTCTCCGTAGAGGTCGGTCACCGCCGGGTGGAGCAGATCGAACAGTGCCCCGGCGTCTTTAGTCTGGAACGCTTTGTTGAAGGCGAACACGAAGTCACCGATTTCCGTCGTGCCGCCCACCGGGGTACTTTCGCCTGCGGTAACACTCACCTTCACCGAGTTCATGGCATTCAGGGATGGATCGTAAACCATGTATTCCCCTTCGATGTTATCCACAGAGACCTCGTAATTGCCGTACGTATAAATGGTAAACTCGGCGTGCGCAGTTCCATCTTCATCCGTCGTGACAGTTTGGGTTTCTGAGCCACCAGGCCCCTTCATGGTGAGATCGATGTTTGCATTCGCCATCGGGGCCGGATCGTCGCCATAAACTGATGCATCCACCAAGACCATACTGTAGCCCGAATAGTGTACGTAGGATCCCTCCATGGCCAACACGAAGACGCTCATATCCTTCGGAGTGCCTTCGAAATTAAATTCCGATGAGCTCTCGTCGGTGTATCCGGTGATGATGCCGCCATCAACCGAGATGGATTTTGGATCCCTGGATGTGATCACGAACCTCCAAGTTGTCGGTGTTTTGCCCGGACCTGAGGGGCACGTCACTGCTACGGGAGCGGTCAAAGGACCACCTACAGGTGCAGGATTACAGCGTCCCGCAAATACGGGAACGTTGCCACCGAATGGGCCAACCAGGGCGTAGGTAAATCGACCATTTCCTCCAAATACATTGCAGGTGACCATCTGGCCGGGGCGGTAAGGACCGTCGCAATCCACCATGAGGATGCCGGTCTTCCCCCCGCCGAGATCCGGCAGGCGGATGAAATAATCCTCGATTTCGCCGGCGCTGAACTCACCGGTGCCGTCCCAATCCGGGGGCACCATCTCCTTGGTGAGCGCGATACGCATGAACGCGCCATCGGGCAGGGTATTGCCGTTAGAGAAGGCGAAAGGCTGTGTTGTGTACGGCGTGGTCACGCCTGGGGCGACCTGAACGATCTCGTTCTGGACCGCCCACTCCATTTCGCCATTTATCCCGCGCCCGCCCCACTCGCCGTCCAGGTTGAGATCGATCACTGCGTTCAACCAGTACGTCCCGCCCGAGCTGCCTTGCGGACCGTTCACAAGCACGGTGAGTGTCGTTGGCGGTGGGATGGCGGTAAGCGTGATGAAGAAGTCGATCAACCCATCGTCCGGATCGGTGTTGGTCAAGTTGGGTACGCCGTCCGGATCGTTGGGATCATCAGCATCTTCCTCGGCGCTTATGCCGGGGCCGAGTGTGGCTTCTCCCGTGTCTAGCGTCCGAGCGCCATTCGAAGCAAAGGTTGTGGGAAAACTGCCGGTCTGCGCGAAACCGGCCGGATAACCGGTTGGGCCGCCCTCGGGAGCATCGCCATAGTCTCCTGTCGGAGCTCGGCCGGACGGAGGCCCACTACCACCACCTCTGCTCGACGGTGAATTGCAGCCGGAAACCAGCAATACCATTGCGATGCATAGGAAACAGAACTTCTTGAGCTGATGAACGGTCATTTCCCACTCCTTTAGCAGATTCTCCCCCTGCTTTCCAATGACGCACATTTGATTTCCATCGATCGAAGCGTTTGAAATTGGAACCGGATCTCTATTAGAACACCAGTGCATTTGACGAGGCTGCCTGGAGGGGACGCACTGGTGGCGAATAAATAAGATGCTCCTTCTCCCGTCAATTGTGGAGAAGAACTGCCACGTAATTATCGCATAATCCGGTTGCTGAGCAACTCGGTCCGTCAGTCTGATTAGCATCTCAGCCTCCCCCACGAAAAGCCTCAGTGTAATCAGTTCGCTCAGTGCCTCAGCGGTTCAGGTCCACTTACAACCAGAATTAAAGTTCCTTCTTCAAGTAATAGCGCGCCACGTTCCCGGGATAATCGTCGATCAATCCGAAAACGGAGAAGCCGTGTTTCCTGTAGAATTCAATCGCCTGAAAGCTGAACGTGTCCAGATGGATGAACGTGCACCCGAGTTCTCTGGCGTGCGACTCCACCCTGTGCAGCAACTCAGATCCAATTCCCTGATTGCGCAACTCCTTATCGATCCACAAGAGTTCCACTGCCATGCAACGCAGGTAGATCTTGGTCAAGATTCCGGCAACCACCTGATCCTGCCCGTCTTTCAGGACGATGCGATAAGGTTCGTAGGGAGGATACTCCAGCATCGGACCGCTGGTCTTGTTGTATTCGATGATTCCTTGCCACAACAAATCGACTTCTTCCTGAGAAGCCCCCTCGTGAAACGAGTACGATCGATCCAGTTTCATGACGACCACCTCTGTCGAGAAAGGTTTGGTATTAGAATTACTGCGTCACAGCGCACTGCGCTATGCTGCCGATAGTATTTACAATCGTTCACAGGTGTATATCATAAATTCGCCGGATTCGAAGAGAATTGGTGACTTTCGCCCATACTTGGATTTCGCGGCTGTGCTATACTCCAGCCGATACCAACGCCGGAAACGGAGAATGTACGATGAATAATTTCCTTGCTATTTCGGATTGCACGAGTGAAGAGCTTAAACGGCTGCTCGACCTCGCCGTCCGCTTGAAGAAGGAGCGACGCGACGGAGGAAACAAGCCTGTGTTGGCCGGCAAGAACCTGGCCATGGTTTTCCAGAAACCAAGCCTGCGCACGCGTGTCTCCTTCGAAATGGGCATGCGCCATCTCGGCGGCGATGCACTCTACCTCTCACCCGATGAGATCGGCCTGGGAAAACGTGAGGCGATCCGCGACGTCAGTCGGGTGCTATCCGGTTACGTGGATGGGATCATGGCCCGCGTCTTCGCACACGAGCACGTACTCGAATTGGCGCGCCACGCCAGCGTGCCGGTGATCAACGGGCTGAGCGATTACAACCACCCCTGCCAGGCCATGGCCGACGTACTCACCATACTCGAACATTTCGGATCGCTCGAGGGGATCAACATGACCTACGTCGGTGACGGCAACAACGTGGCCGTCTCCTTGATCTTCGCCTGCGCATTGTTGGACATGAATTTCACCATCGCCTCACCGCAAGGGTATTCCCTTCCGGAAAGCGTTTTTTCCGAGGCGAGATCACTGGCGGGTAACTCCAAACTCGAGTTCCGCGCACTCGAAGACCCACACGAAGCCGTAATAGGCGCTCAGGTGATCTACACGGATACCTGGGTCAGTATGGGGCAAGAGGAGGAAACGAAAAAACGCCAAGAAGCTTTCCCGCCCTACCAGGTCAACCAACAACTCGTCGCCGAAGCCGATCCGCAGGCCATCGTGCTGCACTGTTTGCCCGCCCACCGCGGCCAGGAGATCACCGATGAGGTGATGGACGGCGAGCAATCACGCATTTTTCAACAAGCCGAAAACCGCATGCACGCCCAGAAAGCCATCCTGGTCGAACTACTTCGCTGATTGCAGCAATTTGGTGAGTAATGATGAAATCGAACAACCGGATCTCGACCTTACGAATAAAATCCCATACACTTTTGGTGCGCTCATGAATCGACGTGCCAAAATCGTCGCCACCATTGGACCCGTTTCGATCGGTGTGGAATGCCTCAAACATCTCGCCGAAGCCGGCATGGACGTCGCCCGCTTGAATTTTTCCCACGGCGATCACGAGTTCCACGCCGAAACCATCCGCCAACTGCGCCAGGTAAGCGAGGAGACGGGCAAGGCCATCGCCATCCTGCAGGACTTGAGCGGTCCGAAGCTGCGTACGGGCAAACTCGAAAATGACGAACCCGTACGGCTCGAAGCGGGAAATAAACTCACCTTGACGACGCATCCTGTCATTGGAACAAAAGATCGGATTTTCGTCGACTACGCTGCCCTGCCCGCCGATGTTAAACCCGGAGATCACATCCTGCTCGACGACGGCAGTATCGAGTTGTCCGTGCTAAAAACGACGGAAAACGAAGTGCAAACGGAGATCGTCAACGGTGGAATTCTTGGCAACCACAAGGGTATAAATCTTCCGGGTGTCGTCTTGTCGGCACCGGCGCTGTCAAAACAGGACCTCGACGATCTGGCTTTCGGCATCGATCAAGGGGTCGATGCGGTGGCGCTTTCCTTCGTGCGCCGCGCCGAAGATATACATACGCTGCGCGGCGCCATTGCTGCGTGCTGCGCCGAGCGTCAGGATTTGCCCATCATCGCCAAGTTGGAACGCCCTGAGGCGGTCGCACGCCTCGATCCCATCCTCGAAGCCACCGACGGCGTAATGGTGGCGCGCGGCGATCTGGGGGTGGAAGTTGCGCCGGAGCGCGTACCCTCGATTCAAAAAGAAATCATCCAACGCGCCAACGAAGAACACCGTATCGTGATCACTGCCACGCAGATGCTGGAATCGATGATGGAGAATCCCCATCCCACGCGTGCCGAAGCCTCGGATGTAGCCAATGCGGTTTTCGACGGAAGCGACGCCCTGATGCTCTCCGGGGAAACCGCGGTGGGCAAATACCCCATCAAAGCCGTCGAGACCATGGCGCGCATTATTCTCGACGCGGAAGCGCACATGTCCAAATGGGGACAAGACTTCTACAACAGCACGCTGGAAACCGACGACGACGCCGTCGCCACAACGCATGCAGCGCGCATGTTGGCGCACGACCGCGACGTGGCCGCCATCGCCGTTTTCACCCGTTCGGGCCGCACGGCGAAATTGATGTCCAGCGTGCGGCCGCGCGTGCCCATCTGGGCTTTCACCCCCGATTCGACGACCTATCAGCGTATGGCACTGTTATGGGGCGTGCAACCGTTCCTCATGCCCATGGCAAATTCGGTGGAAGAAATGATCGAGCACGTGCGCACATCCAGCCTGGCTTCAGGGTTAACCAAACCGGGTGATCAAGTCGTCCTGGTAGCTAGTTTTCCGATTGGCGCGATGGGCATCCCGAATTTCACACTGCTGCATCGGGTGGAATAGCAGAGAAGTCGAACCGCTGCGACGCAGTTGCATACTACGTAGTTTTCGCCACGCTCGCCGCGCGACAGTCGACGCTAATTCATAGATAGAGAAGTGGTGCATATTGGGGAAAGGAAACGGACGGGGTTAGATCTTCTTGACGCTGTCACCGACCCGAATTTCTCCAACCCGGATCACTTTTGCACAAATGCCACGTAAATGCAGCTCCTTGCCTGCTATTGAGTTAACAAACTTCGTTGCATCCGTACCAAATCGTTGCGCAAATTTTTTACAGCCGGTGTGGGGTATCGCAGTCACTTCTATGATGGCCGTACCCAGCGCAAGGCGGCTTCCCGGAGGTAAGTTTTCAGAACTGAGGTCCATATCGATATACAACTGATCGCCGGCCAACGGCCAGCGTCCTCGATCCTGAGCCATCAGCGCGATCGCGCGTGCGTTCATAACAGTAAGTTGTGCATCCGGATTGGGAGGCTCTTCTGCTGCCCGAAAACTGCCGCGGGTGCTCCAGTTATCACCTACGAGGCCTTCGTGCGGGTCCAGCATACCTTCCTGCAGCACTTCGCGTGCATCGATCTGCGGACGCCGCACGATCATTTCAAGCACACCGCCATCTTTGGGTGATCGGCGTATTTCATCCAATCCGGATTCAAGTTCCGCAAACGTTAGGTAGGGTGCATCCGTCATTGTGAATCACCTTTAGACATGTTGTTTGTGACTATTTCATTACTGCTGCGTCCACATCTCGAACCAGCATACAACGTTCACAGTGGAGATTCAAGCATCTTAACCGAAAGATGATTATAATCAGGCGAAGCACGTGCGTTTCCAGGGCAATGACCGCAGCATATAATTTTGCCTCTCAATAGTAGTTGCCACGAGATAATACCCAATTGGAGTCCGTCAATGCTCGTCATCCTGCGCCCCAACACGAATGAAAAATCGGACGAATTCATCCGGACCTGGGATTTTTTGTCTCATCTCCAGAACATAAAACTAAAAAAACACATCGTCACTGGAAAACATCAAATCCTCACGGAAATCTACCTGCTTGGTGATACATCCAGGGTTGATCGACAGCAGATCGCGGCGCTTCCCGCCGTGGAACGGGTGATAAAAATTTCCGAGGGGTACCGCATTCTCGGCCGCCATCACGACAACAAACGCGCAGTCGGGTTTGAGTACAAAGGCGTGCAATTCAATCAAGACAACCTGCACGTGTTCGCCGGTCTTTGTGCGGTGGACAACAGAGAACACGCGGAGCAGATGATGAAAGCGCTGCAGGAAAATGGCCAGTACTGCACGCGCATGGGCGCCTACAAACCGCGCACCAATCCTTATTCCTTTCAAGGCCATGGAAGAAGCTGCCTGCACTACATTTTCGAACTGGCTTCG
Organism: Anaerolineales bacterium; assembly: GCA_037382465.1. Classification (NCBI taxonomy): domain Bacteria; kingdom Bacillati; phylum Chloroflexota; class Anaerolineae; order Anaerolineales; species Anaerolineales bacterium. The sequence continues at coordinate 20,046 of JARRPX010000073.1, forward strand.
AAATACGGCATCAAGATTATCGCCATGGAAGTCACACACGAGCGTCAGATCGAAGAAATCAGCGCTTGCCTGGAAGAAACGGGATGTCCCACCGGCGTGATCCTGCAGATCGGCACGCGCAACATCCAGAATTTCGAGCTGCTCAAGGAGATCGGACGTCAGCAGGAGTTCGAAACCCGCACCGTAACTTCGTGGACTTCAGCCACGTCCCCGTGGTTAAACGTCTTACCCGCATGCCCGTTTGCGTCGACCCATCGCATTCGGTCGGCGTGCGCGACAAAGCGCCGGATGGTTTGCTGGAGATCTTCCACGCCACGGCGCAAGGAATCATCGCCGGCGCCAACGCCGTCCTGGTCGATTTCCACCCCGAACCGCACACGGCCCTGGTAGACGGCCCACAAGCGTTGTATCTGGATGAGTTACCGGCCTTTTTGGAGGACATACGCATCACGCGCGAGGCCTACGAAAAACGGCGCCGGCTTACCGAACAACTCGTCGATCATGATGATGAATCGTGAGAAACCGCTTGGTTCGATCCCATCACCAAACCCATCCGTTTTCCCCATGCGATGGACGTGCACAGGTTTACTATCGTCGAGTGGCCTCTCTCGTTTCGAAAATATATCTGTAGATTGTCCTCCTCTTGTCCGGCAATGCTGCTCAGCCAGGTTTAAGCTTTCAACAACCATCTAACTCATCCGGGAGTTAGAGATCCCGCAAAGGAAATCCAAAATGAAATCAAAACCGGAATTCTTCGATTTTGCAGCCGAAGTCGGCCTGACGAAACACATCGGAAGTCTCGAAGCAACTAAAAAATTACTCACATTATGCGACATCGAGAATGCAAAGACGGTGCTCGATGTCGGCTGCGGCGCGGGCGCCACGCCGGCCTTCATCGCCCGTGAATTCGGCTGCCGTGTGTTCGGCGTGGACATCAAAGCGCGCATGGTCGAGCGGTCCAACGAAGCCGCCGCTCGAGCCGGCGTCTCGGATTTGGTCGAATGCCGGGTCGGCGACGCCCAGGATTTACCTTTCGAAGACGACTTTTTCGACATCGTGATCACCGAATCGGTGACGGCCTTTCCAAAGGACAAACAAAAAGCCGTCAACGAGTACGTGCGCGTGACCAAACCCGGCGGCAGCGTGGGATTGAACGAGACGACCTGGCTACGATATCCACCGGAACCGGGGATGGAAGCCTGGGTCGAGCAGGACATCGGCGGTAATGCCAAACCACAGACGACGAAGGCTTGGATTGCACTGCTCGAGAACGCCGGTCTGCAGGAAATCGAAAGCAACGTCTCCCCAATTCAGCTATCCGAGGAAGCCAGGAGCCTGATGGGACGATACGGCTGCCGCGGCATGCTGCGTATCTTCCGGCGTCTGATCGGGCTATATGTACGCAGCAGCAACTACAGGGCGTTCGTGAAAAATCTCCGTAAGGAAGAAGTCATAC
>JARRPX010000074.1 GCA_037382465.1 Anaerolineales bacterium
GTCTGGCGGATGCTACTTTGTATTTTCCCCATAAAAACGATTACCCAAGGGATCCCGATGCGTATGTCGAGCACGTGCGTCAGGCCAAAGAAGCAGTTGCCATCCCCCTTTGCTGGTGCCGTTCATGCTGGCGATGATGGGGATGTCAACTGCTTCTTTGGCCTGACGCACGTGCTCGACATACGCATCGGGATCCCTTGGGTAATCGTTTTTATGGGGAAAATACAAAGTAGCATCCGCCAGACTCAAGGCACCGCTTCCCAGCAAGTGGGATAGTTCGCCGGTTTCCAGCGCGATCTGCTCCTCAAACAGCGAGTACAGCACCACAGCGGGAGCGCCGGCATCCTCGAGTCTTTTAATATCGTCCAAATTTCGTGAAAGCGGTGAGGCGGAAGGTACTACTGGATTGTCCAGTTCAAGACCCATGTACGTCGTTCGAGTTTCAGCCATCACATGCCTCCCAATTGGGAATCTAAGCTGTACGGAATAAGTACTATAAAGTGTAGCACATCGTTTCATCGTTTTCCGCGTAAATAACGAACCCGGGATGACTCAATCTGGACAGATGGGCGATATAGATTCAAAAATCCTCCAAACCAAGCCCGGCCTCGTACACTACTTGCGACCGCAACATTATGGAGACTATAATGGCCGAAAGGTGCATGATGATTTAGAAATCATGCTGTTAGAAAGCGAATTCCCATGAAACGCAGTATGACGCTCTTTCTCTGAATTTTAATTTTCCTCCTTGCAGCTTGCCAATCTCGCACCCCTTCGGCGGATGAGATTGCCACAGCGATTGAAGCAACAGCAAATATGAAGAAGACCCTGGAGCCGGCAACATCTACTCCCACGGACGCACCCACGGAAACCCCCACCATAACCCTGACCAAGACGCCTGCACCCTCTCCCACAGACACACAATCCCTACACCCGATCCAGATCTATGAAGACTTCTCTTTCCGCCAGGTTGAATGGCTGGCGTGTGACGTATGCGAGCGGAAGAATGACGCCTTATACATGGGCCCGTATCCCGCATCCGGCGCCTATCAAACGCACGTTGCGATTTGTAAGGAATGTGGAGAGGTGACCTATTACCGTATGGCCGTCGTTGCCACTTACATCGACGGTCCTACGGATCGCGGTTATGGCATGATCCTGCGCTGGACAGACGATTACGTCATCACCCTCGAGATCACACCCTGGCAAACGGTGGGCGCGTTTAAATACGAATTTGACAGTGACCGCTGGGAAATACTGGATGGACACTGGGCCGGAGCCGTCAAGGCAGGCACTTCGCCCAATCGAATTGAAGTCTTCGTAACGCAGTCGCAGCAGCGCAGGACGGACATCAGCGTGGCCATTAACGGCAAGAACGTCTTTATCGTTTGGAACGAGCCGAAGGATCAATCCCCTGTAGGTTTGATGCTTTTCGGACACGCGCTGGAAGTATCTTTCGACGATTTCGAATTCGAAGAGTACGAGCCTTACGGTGACCCGATCGAATTGGAAGACCTCGATAGACCGAGCGGATAGAGCGCCTGATTTCTCGTGAAATCGCTCATGGATTGAATTGGCCTGAAGGCAACCCGTTGTCAAATTCGGGCATTCCGGCGATCGGTTCGGTCCACGTAACTCCCGAGCAGTAATCCTCAATATTGTTGATGTCGACGACCGTTGAAGGCGTCTCGAGGATATAGGGCACTTCTTCCCCATCGAGCACTTTCGCCATCTGTTCGATCACGATGGCGCCCATCCTGCGAGGATATACGCCCAACGTGGCGGTCGTTTCTCCTTTTCTGATCAGCTCGAGTGTGACGTCGTTGCCGTCGATGCTGACGCACCAGATATCTTCATTGATCGTTCGCCCGACTTTCTCGGCCGCGATGCAGGCGCCGATTCCCATTTCGTCCGAATTAGCATAGAAAACATCGATATCCGGTTTTTGCAGCAATGCCGCGGTCGCCACGTTGACCGCTTTCTCCCGTTCCCACTCCGCAGTTTGCTCGCCGACGACCTCCACTTGTGGACACCATCTTTCCAACCCCCAGCGGTAGCCCTGGGTCCGTCGATTTACGTGGAAACCGGGGATTCCAGTCAGGATGAAGACTTCTCCCTGACCCCCTAACAGATCGCAGGTATACTGCGCCAACTTGGCTGCACCGCTCCATTGGTCGTAGCCAATGTATTCCACCACCCGGCCGTCGCCGACCGGTGTAATCAAGTTGTGCATCAAAATGGGAATGCCGGCCTGGTTGGCTTTTCGGATTGCGGTAACGATCGCCTTGGCATCGATCGGATTCACAGAAATCGCCATGACCCCTTTTTGGATCTCCTGCTCGATGACGGTCACTTGGCCGGCGAAGTCACCTTCCCGCTCGGCGGCCACCAGATCGACCGTCCAATTCAAGCTGGACGCTCTTTCAACAGCGCCGTTCTTTATTTCCACGTGAAACGGGCTGGTAAATCCCGGAGGTACGATGGCAACGTGAATTTTCCCATTTTGCAGTGTGTCATCATCCGCCAAGAAGCCGGTCGTCTGACATTGCGTCAAACTGGTCCATATGAAGCAGCAGCCTAAAATTATTATAATGATCCGCCGCATCGATTTACTCCCGTTCAGGTAGGATCAGGCATCAAGACTCATCCATCTCGCCGGGGTCGAGGATGCAATCATTATAGCAAACAAGGCTGGACGATAAAGTAGGCGTCTCTGCCTACCGGCAGAGACGCCCCGGAAATCATTCTAGCGGATGCCTTCCTCAATGAGTGGTGCGATTGCAGCGATGTTGTCCGGCGTGACGACACCTACTCCGGTATTGATATGTAAACCAGGGATCAGGTAATTGTATGTCAGGTAGATTTGTTGGATGGGGTAATAGCCCTGCAAATACAGAACCTGATCGAAGCTCACGGAGATGTAGCCCTTCTCGATTCCATCGATCGTCGCAGGTGAAAGATCTATACCGCCGATGATGACTTCGCCGGGTGCCTTTCCGGCCGCTTCGAGGACCTTGGGCAGGTTCGCAGTGATGTTGCCGTGCTGGGTTCCAATGGCCTTTAGATCGGGGTTGGCTTCCAGGTAGGCCGTCAGTATTGGGATCGCCAAGGAGGCTTCCGTGTCTACTTCGTCGGAGACATCGAGCTTCTCCACTTCGAGTCCGGCGTCCACGAGAGCGTCATACACGCCCTGGGCGCTCACGCTTCTGCCTTCCTGATGCCAGATATCATAGACCAGGGCCTTATCGCCAGGCTGCAATCCTGCGGCGACCATCTGAGTGCCGGTCAGATAACCACCTGCATAGAGATCCGCACCGGCGTAGCCAAACCCCTGGGTTTGATACTTGGCTTCGAGGTTGGGTAGTGGATTGTTGCCGCTGGTGACGATGATACCTTGTGCGATGGCGTCGTCCACGAGAGCTTCGAAGGCATCTTCTCCAGGGTGCCCCATGATGACAATGCCGTCCGGTTGTGCAGCGACCGCTTCCTTGAATTGCTCGATCATCGTCTGCGGATCCCAACCCGAGTATTGCTCGATCAGTTTAATCCCCAGGTCCGCAGCTGCCGCCTTGGCGCCGTTCGTGCGGGCCAAGGTGGATGGATCTCCCTGGTTACCGCCCATCTGCATATAGATTACGATCTGATCTCCCGCTGCAGGTGCTTCTTCTGCTTCAGCCGGAGCGGAATTCGCCTCCGACGAACTAGGTTCTTCCGCCGCTGGCGGATTGGTAGCCGGCGTTTTCGAACAAGCTGCGACCAAGACGAGCATCAGCGCCAGAGACAACAACGTATAGAACTTCTTTTTTCCCATTTTCATTATCCTTTTCTCCTCACGTGTAATACTCAAGTACGGGCATTCCCATTTTGGGTTTACGAGAGAATTTCCCTTCTGGCTGTGAAAGAGCCTCCTTTCCTGAACGTATCAGAATCAGTGGTTATTCAACGTTGAATGGTCCTCACGATCCGTGATTGTCTTGCGACAGACTCCGACCGGTCGATTTCGAACGAGCAACCAAACCCCAGCTTTGAATACGTTTGGAAAGTCTCAAAAAACGCCCCTCTCCAAGGAGGATGTTGAGTACGACAGAAGCACCCATGACGAGGCCGCTCACCAACGAAGTCCAGTAGCCACCGATTCCAGTAGCCACCACACCTGCTTCCAACGAGCCGATGATGTAGGCGCCAAAAAACGTGCCTACGATAGATCCCTCACCCCCTGCGATCGAAGTGCCTCCAATAAAAACTGCCGCCAATGCGAGCAGGAGATACCCCTGTCCCTGCGTAGTCCAGAAAGTATTCATCTCGATGGTCAGCAGCAGGGCGGAAAAACCCGCGAGGATGCCCATCATGGTGAAGAGTTGAATCTTGGTTTTCTCGACGTCGATCCCAACGACTCTGGCGACATTCGGGTTGTCTCCGAGGAACATGATCGCTTCGCCAAAGCGGTGGCGGTTGAGAACGAACCAAAGAAAAATCGCCAACCCCAGTGCCCAAAAAGCCTGGGCGGGAACCACACCGAAGAGGCGCCCGGTGAAGATCGCGTGAATGCTGTCGTCCTGAATGCCCTTGATGTTCCAGGAAAGGCCTCCCGCCAGCAATACGGTGAGCCCAGACCAAAAGAATTGTGCGGCGAGAGTCGCCATGATGGAAGGAACGCCGATTTTGGCCACAAGAAGGCCGTTGATATACCCCACCAGGGCGCCCGAAGCGAGCGCGAGCAGTATGCCCACCCACGCCGCCCACGAGGCATCGAAGGTTTTAAAGAACCATGCAAAAATGAATCCGGAAAACGCAACTACGGCTGAAAAACTCAGGTCGATTTCGCCTGCGGTGATAACGAAAGTCAATCCCAAAGCTAAAACCAACATTGGGGGAACGGTCTGCAGGAAGGACATATAGATCCGATACCCGGTAAATACGTTTGGTGCCGTGATGGCAAACGCAACGTATAGAGTGGTCAGGACTAAAGCGATTGGAAGACCTTCAAGCCTTCGTAAGACCAACAAAATAGAACGCTCCCGTTTCATGTTGTCTCCACGTCTTTCCTGCCGTGTGCGTAGTCCAGCATGAATTCACCCAACGCTTTCAAACTGATGTCCTGCTTGAGGATGCGAGCTACAATCTCTCCACGGTCCATGATGACGAACCGGTCGGCGATTTCGTAGACGTCTTGTATATCGTGAGAAATGTAGATACAGGCTTTGCCGGATTGTTTGATCTTGTGGACAAAATCAAGCACCTTCCCTACTTCTTTCAAGGAAAGAGCCACTGTGGGCTCGTCCAGTACGATCAACTCTGCTTCGAAGTGCATCGCTCTTCCTATCGCTACGCCTTGACGCTCTCCACCGGATAGCTTGCTGACCTTCGAATCGACGGTGATACCTTCTCCCCGAAATCCGATCGTCTTGTGCATGATCTCTTCGGCGATTTCCTTCTCCTTCTTCACGTTGATGAATCCCAATGGATACGTAATTTGACGACCGACGAAAAAGTTGCGCCAAAGGTCTTGCTTCTCCCCGAGGGATTTATCCTGGTATACGGTCTCGACGCCATGCGTATGCGCTTGCTTTACGTTGTAGCTGCGGAAATCGACTTTCTGTCCAACGATGTAAAGTTCCCCGCTGGTCGGAGGGAAAACCCCCGAGAGGATTTTCACCAAAGTGGATTTACCTGCGCCGTTATCGCCGATGAGCCCGACAATTTCATTCCGGCCTACATTCAGATCGATGTGCCGCAGCGCAAGGACAAGACCAAAATATTTTTCGATACGGACCATTCGCAAAGCATCGTTCTCGACACGGGCGTCCAGCATAGATGCACCTCCCGGTGAAAAGAAGGAACTTCGATGAGGGCAAGAATTACTTCTGTGAGGTATTTTGTTTCGCGTAAACAATAGCAAATAATTCGAATCGAATGCTAGGGGAAAAATGCAATCGCAGGGCAGTCCGCGTGCAGCTCTAGTGCAATAAAGTGCAAACTTAGTGCAATTCTATAAGCTGCGGGAATACGACGAGGATTCAAGGGGAATGAATCAGTAGGTGTGCAAGCGCCCCGATTGCGTCTTTTAGATCATAGAAGTACTGGCGCCGGCTGATCGACAGTCTCTTGATAATTTCGTTGGAAGACAGTCCTTCGACGTAGGTTAGACGTAAAATATCGTATCTACGATCGATTGCGTTCGGTCGATTGATGTTCTTCTCTGGATTGAGCTTTTCGATGCGTTCTAATAACAACTGGCGCAACTGTTCGCTGCGATCGCGCAGGATTCCACGTGGCAGGGAATCCAAATTGGCCGGGAAAGCCCATTCCGCAAGAGGACATCGTCCCAGGTAAACGGTGTCCCAGAGGTGGCGTAGTGCATTGCGTGTCTGATGATTCAGCCACTTGCATTCCAGCAGCCAGGCATTACGTAATCGTGGAACGATCTCTTCCGTCAGCTCAACAAGGCGATTTACAGCTTCCGGCAGGAAGGAATGTGCGATTCGGCTTTGTACCTCGAGCACGCCCACCAATTGATCGTTATGCGAAAGGGGAATTGCGATGGCTGATTTACTTCCTGGATCCAGGCGCTCCACGGATATGTCGCTGCGATCGGATATATCGTCCACGATGAGAGCCTGGCCACTGTTCCTGACTCGTTCGGCGATGCTTCCAGTAAAAAGGTCGGCTTTCTGTTTATCTTCACAATCGACGAGCTTGTTGTGTCTGGGGTCGATCATATAGATACGCACATAGGGAGAACCGAATCGAATTCGAATGAGCTGATTCATCTGTACGATGATTCCCTCGAGATAGGTGGTATCCCCGACGGAATGATACGGTCGAACTTTCGTGGCAAACTGCCTGGTACGCCGTCTTTCGATGTCGATAAATACGGCAAGGAGAATGATCGATCCGATCACGATTCCGTGCCACTGGTAGGCCACATTCAGCATGACGAGACCGTTCTGGACTACGGTCATGATCAAAACTCCAATCAGCGTTCCGCGCATGCCCCCCACTCCGCCGCTCAAACTCGTCCCCCCGATGATTACCGCGGCCACGGAATTCAAACCGTAATCTTCGCCCAACGTATAAACAGCGCCATCGAGTCGGGCGATTTGAATGATCCCGGACAATGCCGCCAGGATTCCACTCAGCATGTAAGTATATATTTTACATTTATCTACGGGGATGCCGGATAGGCGAGCCGAGGTTTCATTGGTACCGATCAGGAAGATATATCGGCCCAGCTTTGTTTTACTCAGGGTATACCCCAGCACCAAAAAGGTCGCGAGCATGATGATTCCGGGTACGGGGAACCCGCGAATATTTGCATCTGAGATCCATTTGAAATCATCAGGAAGCGAATGAATCGTGCGGCTTTCAGTGATCACCAGGGCAACGCTGCGTAGAATTCCGAGACTGACCAGGGTAACGATAAACGGCGGCATTTTTTGCTTGGTGATTAAAAAGCCATGTCCGGCGCCGATCAGAGCACTCAGCCCAAAAGCGGCGGCTATCGCAATATATGGATTTTGGGGTGGTATCACACTCACGCCCGTCATCAACAAGGCGGCGATAATGCTTGCCAAAGCGAGGATAGAGCCCACGGACAGGTCGATTCCTCCCGCCAGAACGACGAGCGTTTGTCCTGCGGCGACGATTCCGATCGTTGATGCCTCTTGCAAGATCAGCATGAAGTTGTCCAATTGTCGAAAGTGAGGGGACAAAATCGAGAGGACGATCAACAACAACACGATTCCAATGAGCAATCCTCTTTGATCAAAGCGCAGGGAATATTTCCGTAGGTTAAGAAACCTTGGAATTGAACTTCCGAGATCCAGCCGGGTGGAAATATCCTTCATGTGGATAACCTTTTTTAGAGGTGAAGCCAGATTAACAGCGCAGCGAATGAGTTCAGCTGCAGGTGTGGTGCGCAGTCGTCCTTTCTGATCGATTCCAGGATTCTCGAGATTGAAAAGAGTACGGCTGCCTTACGTAATTCATTTTTGCGCAATAAATTTTCATACACGTGGTCATTAGACCATTCCCAATCGAACGTTGAGTGAAAGTCGTGGATGCCCTGAATGAACAGCGCCCCTGGCAGGACTCGAACCTGCAACAACCGGATTAGAAGTCCGGTGCTCTATCCACTTGAGCTACAGGGGCAGAATGACTATGGGTGCAGCCAGGATTCGAAATCCCGCCAATTATATACCAGATGAACACTTTTCTTGCCACGCTGAACATCGCTGGATTGTTCGTTCACGTTATTCTTTGGCAACGGGACGTATGCCCTTGTACACACGCGGGCTGGAGAATGTCCGCAAAATCATGCGTGGTGAGCGCCCCAATCTATCCCCGAGTTCTTCGGGAGTCATGGGTGTGTTACCGTTTGCCAGAAATACCCGGAACACGGCATTAACCAGACTCGTTTGCGGCGTCAGATATGAAGGCTGCTTGGCACAATGGGAAATCAATGTATGTTGGATCCCCGCCACACGCGTGACTTCTGCAGTTTGCGGATCGACGTAGTCTACCATTGTATCTGCATCCAGATCGGCAAATGCTTCCTGATGCTCCGGGCAAAGGTGGCTGCGCAGATACACTTCCAAATCCCGGTCGGCTCGATCCCACCACTCATAATCGATATGAAACTTGGTCTCCAACGTCGGTCGGACCAATCTGCCCAGTTTCGTGTTTCTCTCTTCGCTCATGGATTCGCCCAGGCTTTCTGATCGAATCGCCAGTAGAGATCACCCACGTGTTCGTAATACGGCCGGCTGACCAATTCTGAAAACACGGCCGCAGGCGACATACGTCGAAAGACGTTCACTCCGGAATACAGCGATTGGGCATGAACAGCGCTTTGCGGTGTAAGGCGAGCCAGTTCTCGAAAAATATATGCGATTAATTGATCCATTGGCAGGCTGCGCTGCGAGCCTCGCATCCACGCTTCGTCGAGCGCTGCCGGATCGATCAGTCCCACGACCATACGGTCATCGTAGGCGGTTCCTACGGATTGCTTGAGCATGGTGAAGCCGATCTTACCTTCCTCATCGATCGTTACCGTTCGGATCCAGTCATTGTGCCGCCTGCGATCCAACGTTTCGACTTTTACCTCACCGGGATTATCACCGCGGGTTACTTTTATCAATCCACCGGTAGGCACGTCATATCGCCTGTACCACTCGTCAAGCCCAAAGACGTACCCCTTCTCGCGCACGACCCAACCGGGGAAGCGGTCGCCGCTGTGTCCATCGATCAGTTTGAATCGAATTCGCGGCGCTTCGTACGCCGTCGGAAACATCGGCCGTAAACGAGTGGACAGCGGAAGGGTGCCGACACGCCAGTGCGGAAAAAGCAGGGTGATCGTGACGTCATCCGGCTTTCCATCCAACGAGGGCAAGGGGCTGAGTTCGTCATCAAGTAACGCTTCAAGCTCAAGCAGCTCATCTGTGAGTTTGGAGCGATCGATCGAGGATTCGTCAGATTCGAGACGTGGAGGCGTATACAGCACTTCCGGGGGCTCGAGCCGCTTCAGATACCAGAGTATTTCTCCCGCAGGCCCAACTTCGTCGAAACGCTCGTCTTCCTGCATCGCATAATCCATGGAGAATTCCATCAGAAGTGGATTGATTCCCTGCGGTATGCCGACGTGCTCGAGCAAGCCCGATGTGGGCAGCGGCCCCCCGTTGGCCACATCCAAGACGGCTTCAGCGATGTTCAGGTGGCCCTCGTTGATGTCGACCACCAGGGCTTTATGGAACCAACGCCCGGCGATGCGAATGATGTCCTCTGCATCCAAAAGTCTGACCTCGAGACGTTCCTCGATCACGCGTCGATATACCGCCAGCACGCCGTCGGTGGTACTGAGGGCATCCTGTTCCTCATCCGCACTGGCAGGGTTGTTGAGGATGTGATCTTGGAGAGAGGCCGCAAATTCCCGCGTGGGTTCACCCTTCCCGAATTTGACCTCGATGACTTCAAATTCACCCATGTCCGGATTCACACCGGGACGGACTTTAACAACTTCTCCGACCGCGTTGCCGATTGCGGGAAATACGAGCGTCTCGCCCTTCACGTAGCTTTCTTCCGGCTTGTATGACTTGTGCTCGCTTTTAGAAGCTTGTTTGGCTTCTTCTTTCAACTGCGCTAAACGCCGCTCGACCAGTTCCCGAGACATCTCCGCCGAAGTCAGGGGGACTTCACGCTCGAGCAGCAAATTGTAGATGAAGTCGAGGTCGTCATCAGACAACTCGAACTCCGTCCAATACGCGTCATTTGAAAAACCACTTGCTGTTGGCATTATGCTTCACAACCTACGCAGGGGAGATACTTTGACATTATACTACAAGCACCAGACAGGAGGTGACATGGATCGAAATGACATCGTCGTTGGGACGACTTCTGGCATGCTGGAAGCCGAAATACTGCGCAGCCTGCTTAAGTCCCGAGGAATCGAGGCTCGACTTTCCCATGAAGCACTCACCACCATTTATGGTTTCGGCGTTGGTCCGCTGGCAGAAGTAGAGATCATCGTCCCTGCTGATCAAGCCGAAGAAGCACGCCAGATCCTCGAAGACTACTATGCAAATCGCATCGACGAGGACGACTCAGAAGATACCGAATAGACCTCCACCCTTCCCCACCACATCCATTGCGGCACCTTGCGCAACCGCCCTAGATCAAAGCACGCGGAAATCATGGGTATTCTCGTGCGATCCAAACCAGGGGATCCACAGGTACACCCCCAACCCATATCTCCCAATGTAAATGAGCGCCCGTCGATCGACCGGTGTTTCCTACCAGCCCGATAACCTGACCCGTTTCGACATAATCGCCCTCCGAAACGAGAAACTCGGATTGATGAAAATATCCGCTGTAGACGCCCCAACCGTGATCGATGTAGGTCACGTTACCGCGCATCGTAAGCGAACCTGTGAAGATCACTTTTCCAGGCGCCGGAGCAAGTATTTCGACGCCCGTTTTGGCGTAAAAATCCACTCCCGTGTGGTAATAATCCAAAGCGCCCCAGTTGTAGCTCCGCCGCGTTCCGAAGACGGAAAGGAACTTCTCCGTATAGTAATTCGACGGTAGTTCGAAGGGGCCATCCCACATCCGATCGGGCGTCGCGGGTGCAAGCAGCTCTTCGACCATCTCCTGCTCGGGGTTGATCACGGCCGGATCGACAGTTTCCGCCGGGACTCCGTTGATCGTTTCGAACGCATATCCCCCATCCAGAACGCGAATCGGCTGTACGAACGAAAAAGCCGGCTCCTCTCCCAGCGACGGATACAGGGAAATCTCCAGATCGTAGAGTCCGGGGTCTGTCAGGGCGTGAATACCCTGCAGTGACACCAAGGAACGCTCATCCTCCGAGAAGAAATTGAGTTTCTTTCCATCCAGCCGCCCTTCCACCCAGCCCGACTGGTCCAGGTCGATGCGGACGACCAGCGTGTGCCCCTGGACTGCAGGAGACGGATGCAAGGTCGCCGATACGATGGAATCGGGCAGGGAATTGATGGAGCGATCCCCGTCCGGGGCGACGAGAATCTGCGAAGGAATGACCCACAGCCGCTCATCGTTTTCGAATGTTTTCAAGCTCCATGGATTCACACCTTCCCGCACGGCCAGGGCAAGTTTCCCCTCGCCGTCCTTGGGCAAGGTGCGTGAAATAGTCGCCGGGGACGAATTGCTTCCGGATTGAGTCAAGATCAACGCTTGCCCGGCATACAAACGGCCCGGCCGGAGAATGCGATTGAGCCGAATGAGATCTTCCGCTGCAACGCCGTAGCGCAAACTCAAGCTCTCGAGTGTTTCCCCGAATTCGATTCGCTGCGTCGTCAGTTCCCCATGTATGCCTTCAAAACCGGGAATGACGAGCGAGGTGCCCGGGATTAAAATCGAAGTCTCCTCGATGCCGTTTGCTGCGACGATTGCGTCCACGGTCGTGCCGAACGTTCCGGCGATGGAAGTCAGAGTATCTCCTTCCTGGATGACGTACGTAAGTCCCTGCGACTGTGCGCGCACTGAAAGGACAGGTACAAGGAATACGACGACCAACAGCAAAGAGAAGAGTTTACTCTGCTTCATATTCACAGAACTCCAGAACGTCTCCCACGGCGACCCGATCAAGAATTTCGGGTTGGCCTTCGAGCACGTACTGCGCAGGCGCGTTGGGCGTGTATATCCGCCAGGGATCGGCGACCGTGTGATCGACGACGCGCTTGTCGGCATCGAGCCAGATCACACCGAGCGAGAAAAATACCCCGAACATGTGAATGGTTCCACCGGCGATACTTTCGCGGGATTGAACGAGCAGCAGCCCCGTGAGTGCTGAAAGCACGCGTCGAAAGGTCAAGCCGCGCAAGCGGCATAGAAATGATTCACACCATTTTGCCCTGACGACGAGCACGTTATCCTGGGAACGATTGCGAATTTCAATCCATTGCGTCATGTTGATTAAATAGTGCGAGGCGACCTGCGCCGCCCCGGACGAACGATGCCATACAAGTTCAATTTTGCATGCCGAGTATTTTTTCGACGCTTTCGAGCAATTCCTGCGGTCCGAAGGGTTTCGTAATGTAATCATCCACCTTGGCGATGTGAAGTCCCAACACTTTATCGATAGACTGCGCCTTTGCGGTAACCACGACGACCGGAATTTCACGTAATTCCTCGTCCGCTTTGATCTGCTGGTACACTTCCCAGCCGTCCATATCCGGCATCATGAGATCCAGCAATATGAGGTCAGGCCTCTCTCGCCGTACGACTTCGAGGCCTTCCACACCGCCATTCGCACCGATTACGGTGAAGCCTTTACGACTCAGAATCAAACGCACCAGATCGATCATTTCTGGTTCGTCTTCGATACAAACCAGCCGTTTTTCCTCTTCTGCCATGAAAGCCTCTTCCGGGGTGTCACTTACCATTCGTAGTGTATCACAACACGAATATGGGGCAACTGGCACGGCTTTGCCCGAACGATAGGATTCTGAACCAGATAAGTAGAACCTTTCAAATGCTGCGGATCGAAAAATAATCTTCGCCAAGCAACCGAATCAACAGGCACACGAATGCCGTTTTACGCAAACCGGACCCTATGTATCTGGGGAATGACTCTCCCTCAGCGCAAATCCCAAAGCAGGGTTGAATCTAAAGAGACTATGATTCCTACATTTTTATACTATATCTCATGCCCCAGGTACAGCACCCATTGGAGCTATGCGCTCACCGGTACAGCACCCATTGGAGCTATGCGCTCACCGCTCACCGGCTAACGCGACGGATCCATTTCCGCAGAATTGCGGTCAATCGGTTCGAGCGGCAGCCAGGGGCAGGATATCGGATCGCGTCGAAACCACGCGGTATGCTTCGTTGATATCGCGCGTCGTTATCAAACCAAGGAATCGACCGCTCCCGTCCACGACCGGAAGCGCGTCCAGGCGTTCCTCGAGAAGGTGCTGTTGTGCATCGAAAAGCGCCGCTTCCGGTGTTACTGGAGTGAAATCCGCTATCATCACCCCCTCGAGCGGTGTATCCGGTCCGTTGCGGTTCAAGGCATCCACGAGACGGGAATGTGTCAGGATGCCTACCAGGTTCTCACCATCGCACACGGGGAAATCCGCTTGATACGTTTTCAGGGTCAACGCGACCGCATCTCGCAACGTCGAATCGGGACGCAGGACCTCGAGATCGCGCGAATACGCTTGATCGACGGACAGTCCACCGAGCGCATTGCGCAGCTGTACAGTTTGTCCCTCGTGGCCGGCACCCATGTATATGAAAATCGCGATCACGATCAGAAAGAAATTACCCTGCAGGAATCCCCATAGGCCCAACAGCCAGGCCAATATCTGACCGACCGTCACTGCAATGGACGTCGCACGCGCGTAATCTAGTTTCATGGCCATCACAGCACGCAGCACCCTCCCGCCGTCCATCGGGAACGCCGGTAAGAGATTGAACAGGCCGAGGAAGAGATTCGAGGTGAATATGTAGCCGAACAATCCGAGCAAACTGAATCCACCCACTGCCGAGATCATCGCTTCCAATCCCACTCGTACGCCGATCCACAAACCCACGATCGTGAGCGCGATCGCCAGGACAAAATTCACCAGGGGTCCTGCGATGGCAATGACGAACTCTTGAATCGGTTTCTCTGGGATGCGCGCCAGTTGAGCTACACCACCGATCGGCAGCAGTACGATTTGTTTCACAGCCACGCCGTAATGCTGGGCCGCCAGGCTGTGTCCGAGTTCGTGCATGACAACGATGATGAAAAGAAGCAGCGTGGCCAGTACGCCGAAAGCTGCTCCACTCGTCCCGCCGCTGGATGACAGCCCAAATTGAAGCGCCGACCATATCAGGATTAATGGGAAGGTCACGTGTACGCGGATGTCGATACCGCGTACGCTGAAAAGCTTGAACGAATTCCCCATTCCAACCTCCTCTGAGGAATAATGCTCATTTCGATTCTATCAAAATAAGCACCAAAAAATCTGTTAATGAAACCGGAATCACGGGAACAGGCAGAGTCCGGCCAGCAGATGGTTTGATACTACGGCCAGACCTGGTAGAAATCTTGAGGGAGAACGGGACTGTTCGGGTCGGTATATCCTGCATCGAATATGGAAGTCGCCAGTTCGACGCCCACGAAACGGAGATGCCACGGCTCGTAGATGTATGCCGTGACGAGCGGCATGAAACGGTTGGAATACGGCCACACATCGCCGCGTTTGTAGGGATAACTGAGAACGAATCCGAATCGGTGCGCGTTTTCTTCCAACCAGGCATACAAAAGGTCGTTGCGAGGATCGCTGGCACCCATGACCACACCCGGCCAGACGACGTCGAACGCCGTACCCAGCTGATGCTCGCTGTGCCCGGGCAGCGCAGAGAACAAGCTCACATCTGATCCAGGCTCCGCATTTTCACGCGTATACACTTCCGCCTGGTAGGTAAAACTGCGGTACCCCGAATTAACCTCGATCGTTATCCCCTGCTCGTCTGCCGCTTCTTGAAGTTCTTCGATGGCACGAACGGCCTGGGCATTCAATCCCGGATTGTATCCCGGCGGCAGGCCGTTCTCGGAATCGATCAGCACATCCAACGGCGGACCCAGAAGCAGTTCGATTACGACGTAGAACATCACGAACAACGGCAACGGAAACGCTCTCCCAAACGGAATCCTGGTTCATACAGACGAGCTAATTATCTATCATGGATTTTAGAAGATTCTAATCAGAACTGCAAAGCACAGTGATACCTCCGGGAGTATTTCGATTGAAGCCCACCTTCTTCTAAAAAGAGGAGCACCCTTTGGCCAGACGAAACGTCACTGCCCATCGCGGTGTGGGATTGCAACGTACATGCTTCCGGCGCTTCGCCGTCCGGATGGGCCAGGTTTGTACACGGTCAGGATTAGAGGAACCTCGGAGTCCTGGTCTGGTATTCTGCGTATTCTTCTCCATACCGCGCTGCGAGCCACGGCTCCTCGGCTATAGGCGTAACCAGGAACACCAGAATGGTAAGGGCATGCGTGATCCATAGATGCAGTGAATTTGCAGCGACGCTCAGTCCCAGGAAAAGGATCGAATCCCCCAGGTACTGCGGGTTGCGAGTGAATGCATACGGCCCCGAAGAAACAAAACGCTCCCCGAGTCCCGAAGTGTTGCCCGTGCCCAGCGTGCGAATCCCCCACGTAACGAGCAACGCGCCGATGACGATCAGGGGCACGCCAACGATTAGACGAAGATCGTCCGTAAATACCCAGGTATCCCAGTCGAAAACGAGAAGAAACAGGTTCAAACCGAACACCAGGTAGAAAAGGATCCAAGTCATCCAGAATTGCCAGGACGCTTTCTTGGGAGGAGGCCAGATGCGTCTGGCTGGATAGGCAACAGACCATAG
>JARRPX010000075.1 GCA_037382465.1 Anaerolineales bacterium
ACCTCGTCACGGCGTGCGAGGCGTGTAATCTCAAAAAAGGCGGATGAATCTACAGGCAGCGCACATGCAGCTGCTGCGAGAACCGAAAGAGCCCATCGCCAGCGCCTTGTATCTCTACGGCACGCACCTGCCCGAAAATCAAGACTGGCGGTCCTTCCTCGAAGGCTGGTAATTCGCCTCTTTCCGAGACTCCAATAACGCGTAAATCCCCCCGGCAACGACGCCGTGTCCCCCCAGCAGAATCGGCACGTCGGATTGGCCTACGGCTTGTGTGAGTCTTTTCAGCGCCTCGTCTTGAATAGCTTCCGTCCAACCCAGATCCGAGGCAAATCGATCTCCTGATGAAGGCCATCGACCTCGATGCGCCATCCAGACACGCGTATCCCAGAGAACGCCGTCCGATAGGTTCGCGATAAATTCCACAAAACGCTGGGCGCCCCAATCTTCCAGCATTTCTCCGACCAGCGAGCGAACTTCCCCCCGTTCGAAACGTCGGCTGGCAATCATGCCGCGCTCCTCAGCGAATGCGCGCACCCAGATCTGGGTTCGATCGTTGAAGGTTTTCCAGATTTGAGGGGACGTCCTACCGATCAGCGTGACGGTGCTGGCTGGTGTGCTGACGACCTCAAGTAAATCGTCGATTACATCCAGACTATCTGGTGGAGCGGTCTGGATGAAACCCCCGAGAGTCTCCCCCAACGATGGATGCCGGTGCAGCATCAGCAGATCGGTCGGTGTATCGATATCGACCCGGCTCCCTGCACCAAAATCTGGAGCTTGAACCTCGAAATCGGCCTCCTGAGCCAGGACCCAACCGAGTGAGTTATCCTGCTCCAAGCGATCCTGAAGCCGGGGAAAAACATCTCCCCGATTGACCACCATCCAATCCGTCGAGTGATAGTTGTTGACCAGGGCAGACGGCCGTTCCATTTGGTCCACTCGGTTGAAGACTTCCTGCAACATGTTCTCCGTCATCAACGGCGCACTTCCACCTCCGAAGTAACCCAATCGCTGGAAATGGTTTTCCAGGATGATTTTCGTGAGACTTCGTCCGAAGTGGAACGTTCCGGTAGAAGATGCCAGCGGGACTGCGCCTAGCTGAACCAGGGCTTCGCGGTCCACTGGATCGGCTGCGAGGACGAAGACCTCGCTTATGCTGCGCACTTGACCCAATCGTCGAACCAGGTCGCATGCGGCTGCCCGACGGCCCTGGGCGACCCAACCTTCGGCCGGAGTACTGCCGGCTGGTGACAGCATGATGATTACGGGGAACATAGGCATCGAAATTCAGGCCGCCGTCATGCGAGCAGATGATTGCGCATCAACTGCGATAACAATTCGAGATTTTAATCGATTTCGGGTTCGATCAAGCCAAGCGTACCATCGCGGCGCCTGTAGAGCACGTTTATCGAATGGCTTTCAGCATTGAGAAATATAAAGAAGTCTTCATGCCCAACGAGACTCATCTGCTCGATCGCTTCCAACTCGTCCATCGGGGTAAGCACAAACCGCTTCCGCCGTACGATGGTGTCTTCCGCTTCCGTTCCTGATTCGGGTGTCTTGGACATATCCATGGCGAGATCGGAAGCCGAACGGCCATCTCCCCGACCGCGCCACCGCCGGCCTTTGTACCGTTCGATTTGTCGATACACTTTATCCATTACCGCATCCACGGAAGCAAAAATATCATCCGTACGTTCTTCGGCGCGCAGCAGCACGCCTTTCCCCCGCACGGTAAGCTGAACGACCTGGCGATCTTTCGCATTTCTGGCGGATTTTACGTACTGCAGATCGACCTTCGCCTCATTAAGAATATCGAGATACCGATCCAACTTTTCGACTTTCTTAGTAATGTAATCTTGTAAACGATCGTTTAGATCCATATTTTTGACGTTAATCATCACTTTTATGGTCATCGATAATCCTCTTGTTAAGTAATAACTTAGAAAGCAGTATGGTCCGCGCGTGCGGCGGTAAGCGCGAACACATGCTCCGCACCGGCACTCTGTAAAGCCTGAGTACATGCCAGCAAAGTCGCACCCGTCGTAAACAGATCGTCAATGATTAAAATGTTTTTCCCACGAACCTTCCGGCCGTCTGCGCTAAAAGCCCCTCGCACGTTTCGTCTGCGAGCGTCGGGAGAAAGCCCTACCTGAGAGCGTGTGTCCCGAATCCGACGGAGTGCTGAAGCCCGATAGGGTCTCCCCAGTTTACGAGCAACACCGGAAGCAATCAGGTCGACCTGATTATACCCTCTTCGATTGAATTTTTTTCGGCTCAAGGGAACGGGGACTACCGTCGCATCCGGCCATGCCTCGTTCGAGACGATCTCGACCAGTCGATTTGCCAGCCAGTCGGACAAGCGACGATCCGGCCGGTATTTCAATTGCACCAAAGCCCGGCATATTGGACCGCGATACCAGGCAAAGGAACGCGCTTGAAAGGGAAGCTTCTCCGAACGGCACGAAGTACACTGTTTTGTTGAAGTTAAAGGCAGTCCACACGACGGACAGAGTCTACCGGAAATAGGCTCAATCTCCTGAACGCAATCCTGGCACCATATTGCTCCCTGTCGGTTACATCCCACACAGTACGGCGGAAAAAACAGATCGAGGCAGGAATCGAGCGCTCGTTTCGATAGACGACTGCACCGGTTGAGAATGGTACGCGGCAAAACACCCCCTCTATGTAGATTCCAATACGAGTAGATTAGAAGATACCGGCCAGCGCGGAAGTCATCAGGGTCAGAGCAGCAGGACCGAGCAGCAATATCAAAATCGACGGAAAGATGAGACAACCGATGGGGAACACCATCTTGATCGGTGCCCGACCGGCTTCCTCCTCCGCGATTTGACGCCGGCGAGTCCGCATCTGGTCGGATTGGATGCGAAGAACCTTCGCCATACTCACGCCCAACTGCTCGGATTGGATGACGGCGGCGATGAAGGAAGTCAATTCGGGTACGTCGACTCGATCGGCCAGGTCACGCAGCGCTTCCCGGCGCAATTTACCCAGTCGAATCTCTTGCAGCACACGACCAAACTCTAAAGAGAGATCGTCCTCCCATTTCTCGTGGACTTTCCCCATAGCCGCATCAAAACCAAGGCCCGCCTCGACACATACGTTGAGCAAATCGAGCGCATCAGGCAAAGCACGAAATACCGCTCTTTGCCTCGATTTGATCTTACTCGTCAGCCACAGGTCCGGGAAGTAAAATCCGAGGGCGATGAATAGCACCGACAATCCCAGGCCTTGAAGCCAGTTCCTGCCAGATGAAGTGTAAACGAGAAAAATCGCTCCACCGAACAAAACGCCCACAATTACCCGCAGGACCAGGAAGAATGCGGGATCCAGCTGCATGGGGTTGCCCGCCATCTCGATTCGATTTCGGGCGTTTTCGAGCGTTGCCTGGGGTGTGAAGCGCGAGGCAATTTCACCCACTTTATTGAACATTGGCAAGATAATTCGTTCGAAGAAACCTTGGGACAGTTCGAGGTCTTCTAGCGTTAGGGGAACGTCGCTCGCAGAATATTCTGCCAACCGATCCGAAATCGGATCGCTGGCTTGCGGCGCCTTGATCCCTGCGATCACCAGGACGATCGCAAAGACGACGACGACAACGACGATGACCAATATCACCAGCGGATTCATGTCAAATCACCTCGATCGCTCGTAAGAACAACATTCCGTGGAAAGGACACCTACCTTCAACCTCGAGTAAAACTTACCTCTTGCAGTCAATTTCGTTTTCAATTATCAATCGCTAAATGTCAATATTAACAATTTTCTGAATAGCGATCATGCCGAAGACGATCATCAGGAACGCCAGAATGACCATCGGAATGCCACATCCCCTGGTCTCAGGCTCGAAGAGCACCATGATGTAATCGCGGTTCACCAAAAACAATATCCCTGCCAGAGCAAAAGGCAACGCTGCGATGACCCAACCTGTTGCCTGGCCCTGTGCAGTTAATGCTTGAATCTGGCCTTTAATCCGCACACGCTCGCGAATCGTGTGTGAAATCGTGTCAAGAATTTCAGCCAAGTTACCGCCGACTTCTCGTTGAACGTTGATCGCCGTAATCACCAGATCGAGGTCGTCACTGCTAATACGGCGAAGGAGATGCTCGAGAGCATCCTCGATCGTAAGACCCAGCTGCACCTCTTGAACGACTCTTCGAAATTCATCGCAGATCGGAGAGGGCAATTCACGACTGACTGATTCCATCGCCTGCAGCGTAGAAAAACCAGCGCGCAGGCCGTTGACCATCAGATTGATCATGTCGGATAATTGGTTGTCGAATGATTTCAACCGCCGACTTTGAGCCATTTTCACATAGAAACGAGGGATCAGTAATCCGACGACGAAGAATACGATGGCCAACAATATGCTCTGGCCGGTAGCAAAAAAACCAAGCGCGGCGACGACGACACCACATATAAAGATGCCCGCAATGTATTCCGCCGGTCGAAGTTTAATGTCTGCGCGTGCGAGATTCTTCGAGATCCCGTCAAAGAGATCCGTTCCTTCCCCCATACGGTTGAAGAAATCTGAGATGGGCGTCGACCTGTCGCGCTCTTTTTCAGTGCTGACGTCTCCCCCGTAACTTAACTGACCCGTCTCAGAATATTGGCCTAACCGCTCTTCTACAATCGAGCCCCTTCCGAACACGGATGAGACGATTCCGATGATCAACAGGAGCAATCCAAGCCCCAATCCTATCATAAGGACGAGATTTGAATTCATAGGTTAGTACCCGCGCTTTCCACCAACGCCAAAGATCGTCGCCGGTAGATGAATCCCCGATGTCTCAATCTTATCAATAAATTTAGGTCGGAGTCCAGTCGGACGCAACCTTCCGATCACGCGGCCGTCCTCGAATCCCGTTTGCTCGAAGACGAAAAGATCTGTCATCGTGATGACGTCACCTTCCATACCTTGAATCTCTGAGATGTGGGTCACCTTACGCGTGCCATCGCGTAATCTTTCCAGATGCACCACGAGTTCCATCGCGGAGGCGATCTGTTCGCGGATCGCCCGTACGGGAAGATCCATCCCGGCCATCAGGGTCATTGTTTCGATACGGGCGAGTGTGTCGCGAGGGCTGTTTGAGTGCGCCGTCGTCATTGAGCCCTCGTGACCGGTGTTCATGGCCTGGAGCATGTCCAACGATTCTTCCGCACGAATCTCACCGACGATGATCCGATCCGGTCGCATACGCAAGCTGTTTACAACCAGATTCTGAATGGTCACTTCACCTCGACCTTCAATGTTGGGTGGTCTCGACTCCAGCGTGACAACGTGTTCCTGTCGCAATTGAAGCTCGGCCGCATTTTCGATCGTTACAACGCGCTCATCGGAAGGGATGAATTGAGAGAGAACGTTCAGCAGAGTCGTTTTACCGGAGCCGGTACCTCCGGAGATCACGACGTTGATGGCCGAGATCACGCATGCCTTGAGAAATTCGACCGACTCGGGCGTCAACGTGCCAAACTCGACCAATTGATTGACAGTAATCGGATCACGCGAGAATTTACGAATGGTCAGCGTGGGTCCGACCAGCGAGATCGGCGGTATGACCGCGTTCACACGCGACCCATCTGGAAGGCGGGCATCTACATAGGGACTGGACTCGTCGATGCGTCTGCCCAGAGGAGCGACGATGCGGTCGATGATGCGCATGAGATGGTCACTGCTTTCGAAGGAAGCGGGTTCGCGGTGTAGTTTACCTTTGCGCTCGATGTAGATCTGTTTGGGCCCATTGACCATGATTTCTGTGATCGTATCGTCCGCCAGGAGTGGTTCGAGCGGCCCCAGACCGAGAATCTCGGCCACGATCTGTTCGAACAGCCGCCGTCGTTCCGGCCGAGAAAGAACGATCTTCTCCTCGGCCAGAATATTCTCAAACAATTCTTCGATCGTTCTGCGGACTTCGGCCGTCTGGCTTACGTCCATGGATGGATCCAGTTCAGCAAGGAGTTTGTTCTGAACGCGTGTTTTCAGGTCGTAATACGTATCCCTTTGCGCTGAGCGCGGCGGCGCGACACGGCGAGCATTCAACCCAGACAGCCGGCCGGTAGTTCCCCCGATGGGGGGATTGCTGCTAGCGCTGGATGGGACTTCCGCTTGTCCTTGCTCAATCCTTTTCAATAGCGACACAGTAGCACTCTCCTAAAAATCGCACTCAACAAACCCAACCCATTTGCGTCAGCGGCACGATTATTCTTCAACCACTTTTTCCATTTCGATCAATTTTTCTTTCAATGCCCCCAGGATATCGATGATACTTTTGGCAACCGAGGAGCCGCGATCCGATAGCATGAGTGGAACACCGCGATTGACGGACGTCGAGACTGCACGTTCATCAAAGGGGATGACACCGTTTACCGAGTAATTCAGATTCTCCTCCACGGCCTCGGGTGTTATGCCGGATTTACGGTCCATCTTGTTCAGCACGAAAAAGACGTTTTCTTTGGGGAACTCGAGGACGGTCAACAGATCGAACAACAAACGGGCGTCCTTGATGGAAGGAATCTCCGGAACGGTTATGACGACCAGCAGATCCGCTGCGTCCATCACCGCAAGCGCAATGTCATCCATATTGGAACTCATGTCAACGATGACATAGGCGAACTGTCGGCGAAGATGTTGCAGCACTTTGCGGATCTGTTCCGCGTTCACCTCATCCGCCATTTCGGGGCGCGGTGGCGCCGCGAGAACGCGTAGACCGCTGTCGTGATTTAAAAGTACTTCCCCGAGGATTTCCGGGTCGACTTCATCGGCTCGAGTGGAAACATCCGCAAAGCTGAACTTGACCTGCAGGTTCAACGATACGGCTGCGTCGCCAAACTGCAGCGCAGTATCCACCAGCACTGTTGGCGTTTCTTCGGTGTTCAATCCCAGGGCGATATTCGTCGCCAAGACCGTACAGCCTACACCGCCCTTGGCGCTGTACACTGCGATCAACTTCCCTTCTGGTAGCGCGTAGCCCATCCCGGGCACCGGTTGAGCGACCTGAGGTGCTGGTCGTTCCAATGATTTCCGCTGCTCTTGCGCCCGCGCCGCAAGCGAACGAATTGTGGAAATCAATTCGTCGCCGGAGGGAGGTTTGGCGATAAAATCTCGTGCGCCAGCGAGCATCGCCCGGCGCATGTAATCGGCTTCACTCTGAACGGACAAGATGACGATCTGTGCGTACGGAACGTCTTTCAATAACTCTTGCGTCGCCGTGATGCCGTCCATGTCGGGCATGTTAATGTCCATCACGACGACGTCGGGGTCTTTTTCGCGCGCTAACTCGAGTGCATCTTGTCCACTTACCGCAGCACCGACTACCGTGATATCCGATTCGAACTGCAGTAACTTACGGATGTTTTCACGCGTTTCTGCGATATCATCAACGATAAGGACGCGGATTGTTCCTTCCGCGTTTTCAGACATATGATCCTCCGACAATCAACCAACCCTTATATATTGCTAAGAGCCCCTGTTGCTACTCTTCTCCTTGAATGGTGATCTCGTAATCGATGAAAGGAACAATCGGCTCTTCTATAGCCGGTGTCAACGCATAAGGAAGTTTGGCCGGCACGGTAATGTTGTAATTATCCAGCAGATACTGCAGGGTGATACTGCTCGTCTCTGTGATGGTTGTATCGTCCGGCGATCGCAGCGTTAAGACGAGATCCGCTCCCGCTTTTACCGCCCAGTTCAAAGCCAAAGCATCTTGTGGCGTGACGATCAGCGTAATGATGTCCGGCAAAGCTTCCTTAACGTTCTCCGTCGTTGCCTCCTCACCTTCAGGAACATCAACCATTTGGACTTGCTCCCCCAGGATGTCAACGGTGGAGAAATTACCGAATTTAAGCACCGTGGCGTTTTCAATCAGGCGCTGGGAAACCAACCGTGGCCGCTGCGTTTCCTGGGGAATCACGTGAATGGGCAGACCCAGCTCCGGCTCGATCTCGACGCGTCCGTACGGCCAGTATTCGCCATCTTGACGTCTCGACGGATCTTGAATTCCGGGACTGAGGGGCACCGTAACGTGCGGGCCGAATTGCTGTGGGATACCGCCCAGAGCACTGATCGCCGTCGTTTCATTCGGTAATTCGGTCTGGAAATCCGCGTCGACGCTGACGATCAAGAAGCTGATTAGAACGTCGACCTGATCACCGGCTCGCAGAGCATAAGCGACGCCGGATATTCGGTGCCATGGAATAGAGATTGCAGTGTAGCCAGGTTCGATTGCCATTGCGGCATCGGAGCCGACGCTGAGCAGATCACCCGGTTTGTCCGTCAGCATACCTTCGGTGATAAATAGGCCGCGAGCGATGTCCATCCGTGCCCTGCGCCCGACAACCCGAGATTTGAGTTCGTCTTCATCTTCACCACTAATCATCGTCTCGATGACCAAGTCTCTCGGCATCTGGGAGACGACGACACCATCTTGCTCTGGGATGATCGAACCTCGTGAAATGTCTTGCCCGGCAACGACGACGTATACCATATCTGCAGACAATCCGGGTTGAAGAGTACCTTCACCCTCAGCTGGCGGAGCTTCTTCATTCCCCCCGAGCATCAAGTATGCAGCCAGCACACCGAGGAGGATGATTATGGCAAGCAGCATTATGACTCGACCACCACGCATAGCGCCTCCTTTCGTGGTGATAAAACTGAGTTTCCGTGCGCGTATATTATCTGTTCCGTGTTAAAAGTCAAGTGACCCTGATTACAATAACCTTTCAAATATGAGATAAGGCCTGATAGTGCACTCAGGAGCCCTATCTTCCGATAGGGCTCCTCCAGTTGGTAATGATGTCAAGGCGTTCCCTATAGTACGCCCTTGACGATTGTTAAATATTGCTGACGATATTGCTGAACACATTTCCAATGGCAGGTCCGAGCAGCGCCAAAATAACGATCACGACAACAGCGATCAATACAAGAATCAAAGCATATTCGACGAGGCCCTGACCTTTTTCCTTCGGGCTGTACAGCATCTTTTTCACCTCCTTTTCATCGTGGATTTAGGAATTTGTTGCCTTGGTACGAATAATTATAGGTACTGCCTTAAATCGATTCAATAGGACATCTTTCCGATGCCGTTTCCCGGGATTTCATAAACATAAATTGCTCATAATCTTCGTTCCGAGATATCACCCTGCTGCACCAAATCGTTTATTGCGCGCTCATCTTCGACTCAATCCAATCTCCAACGCATGCCTCTATCTCGACCGGATATGAATCTGGATAGATTCCGTCGTCTACAGTAGATTTACCTGGAATCATGCCCCCAGAGGAATCGTATACGCCACGCGTGTACCTTCGCCGGCAGTACTTGTAACTTCGAGTGAACCACCCACTTGATCAATACGATCCTCTAACGTGGTGTAACCATACTTTTTATGATCTTCTTCGGACATCGTTTCGATATCGACCCCACGACCATTGTCTTCAACACTCACTCGCAGTTCTTGTTCGCCGATATCGATCATGACTTTCGCTTGTGTTGCCTGGGCGTAGTCGCGCACGTTACGCAGCAAGGACTGTAAGGCTCGAAAGGTCAGGACTTCGAGATGCGGCTCCAAGCGCCGCTCCGTTCCGGTAATGACGGTCGAAACCTCGACACCCGTCTTTTCGCTATACGCCTCGATATAGCGCTTCGCTGTTGGCACCAAACCCAGATCGTCCAACATCATTGGGCGTAAATCGAAAATGAAGTCCCGAATTCGAGCGAACGTCGATGCTGCCGCCGCTTTCAGATTGTTCAATTCTTCCTTGGCTTTTTCGTGATCCGTGTTGAAGAGACGAACCGCGATTTCCGTTTGCAGGATGAAGTTCGATAAAGCTTGCGCCGGGCCATCGTGCAATTGACGTGAAATCGTTCGCCGCTCATCCTCCTGGGCTTCGATGATCTGTTGGATCGTCGAGGTGCCGCCTCCCATTAAATCCATAACGGAATCCTGCGGTCCACCTTCGATGACCTGCAGAGCCTTGGCCAAATACTCGCCGTATCGCTTCAAATGCGCTTCGTCGCTTTGCAATTTCTCCAGTTGACCGCGCATCGTGAAAAGACGCTGCTGTGCGTCTGAAAAAGCTTCGTACGTAGATTGAATATCATCTCGCGGTACGGTCTCGAAATGCGATTGCATCTGATGAAGATGTGCCGTGATGGAGGCATTTCGTTGGGCGAGCTTCTCCACCTCCCCCTGACTCTGTTCGACGAGCAGGCTGATTTCTTTTAACTCCCTGCGTACTTGCTCCACTTCATCGCGCGAGGTTTGGAGAAACTCCTCAAGGGGTGAGAGTTCTTTGACTTCTGATTCGGTCATCGCTGCGCCTGTTTACTTCCGAGTATCCTGGAGACGTACCCAGCCATGTCGAAGCGCATACACCGCAGCCTGGGTGCGATCTTCGACATCCCGTTTATGCAGGATCGACGTCATGTGGTTCTTCACCGTCTGATGGCTGATTCCCAATCGAGATGCGATTTCTTTATTACTCATCCCGCGCGTCACATACTGCAGGATTTCCATTTCGCGAGGCGAAAGCGGCGTGAAGGCTTCCACATCTCCATCCAGATGCGGGCGTCGAACCGTCTCGACGCCGCGCGACAGCCATTGGTCCAATCCGGATGAGTCATACACCTGATCGCCAACGACGAAGAAACCGCGGGCTACGTGGCGGATTACGTCGACCAACTTGCCCGCTTCCACGTCTTTCGAACAATAGGCAGCCGCGCCGGCGCGAAAAGCGTGCAGCACCTGTTCGACATCATCGTACGCCGTGACGAGGACTACTGCGGTGTCCAATCGTTCCGCAGAGACCTGGCGCGTTACCTGCATGCCGTTCATGTTCGGTAAATTGACATCGATGAGTGCGACTCGCGGTTTCAGTTCTCGAACCAGCTGGAGCGCTTGGTCACCGCTCGTGCCTTCAGCAATTACTTCGATGTCATCTTCCGAATCGAGAACGTTCCGTACACCCTCGCGAAAAAGAGGATGGTCGTCGACGATGATGACTGGGATATTCTCCATAACTGAGCCACCTATTTTTAACATCGGCGAGTATAGCACAGACTTTACTCACGAAGCAAACCATGCGACGGCCACCTGTAAACGGCCATATTCTCACCACCTGCCATCGGGCTGAACTTCGCTCTTGTAAGATACACTCTCTCAGCCTGTTGGACAAGGGATGGATACCACCCGGGAAAGGTCATGAGATAGTCTGCATGGTGATCGGTCAAGTATTGCGCCAGGGAGTCCTCGTCTCGGAGGAATGGAATCACCTCGGGGGAAATCAATCCCGCCAGGTCCAACAAATCCCGCCTGGAGAAGTACCCAAGTGCACCGATATCGTGTGCTGCAATGATAGCGTCCGGCTCCGTGTTCGCCTCGATCCATTTCGCACACCGGACCATCTCCGTCTCGATGATCGCCACATCACGCGCATAGGCCTGTGAACCCAGCACGAGGAACGCCAGCGCTGCCGCGCAAATCGACATCGGCCAGGCTCTTGAAAGCAATCTGGGCAGCCTGCGGTCTGAATTCAGGTCCAAGACGGCGAACATACCCCGAGACCCAAGGACGAGCAAGACCGGGATGACGGGCATCGCGTAGCGACCATGTTGATAGGTAACCGGTAGACGCCAGGCGTATGCCGCCAGGAAACCGAGCACCCAGAGCAGCGGCGCGAATTCCGCCCATCTTCTCTCTCGATACGTCTGAAGCACAGAGATCAAGATGCCGGGCAGCAAGACGGCGGCAGCTCCGATGAAGGGAACCGAAAGCTGCGACAGGACTCTTTTTATGAAGGGAATCCCGCGCAGCGCTGCATATTCGGCCGATTTGGCATAGAAAGTGCTCGGCCACCAAGTTCCCGAGAGTTGGTAGTTCGATATCCCATACGGAACAATCACGATGGCAAGTCCCAGGCAGACGCTTCCAACGTCGGTCAACAGCCTCTTAAGGGTCAGGCGATCTCGAACCAGGATCGTCCAGCCCACAGGAAGAAGCAAGGAAAGCGCATCCGGCCGGATCCAGACTCCGAATCCGATCGCGGCACCGAGATAGAACGCTTGAAATGGATGGCAATCCAATCGATAGAGAACGAAAGTGGCGACGAAAGCCAGCGCAAGGATTTCCATTCCGGAAACCGCAGCCCATGCCAGATGCCATTCCAGAACGACGAGCAACCCGGCCCACAACATCCAGCGGCGTGGTTTATCCGCTTTCTTAACGAACCATAGTCCACAGACCCAAGCCGTTGCAATCAGCAGCGACCCACCGAGCAGATCGCTCCAGGCCCTGGGATCCACTCCCAGGCGGTAACCCAACGCCAGCGTCAACGTCCACAGCGGCGCTGTCGAACCCGCACTGGGACGGCCGGGCAGAAAGGCCCATTCCCCGTCCACAATCAAGTTGCGGGCATACGTCTGATGAATCCAGGCGTCATCCAACGGAAACCCGAGACCATAGACAGCTTTACTGGTCAGCAGATATCCTCCGAGGACAAATCCCGCCAGGATGACCAGAAAAATCAAGCGACGGGCGTCTTGCCCGGTATTTCTTTGAATCACGGCGCGCTCTCCGAGGACACGACTTTCCAGATCTGGACATCATCCCCATTGGCGTCCGGAACGGTCAATATCAATTCCAGCCAGTTGGGCGATATCTCTCCATTGTAGAGTGCATCCAGGCCATCGGGATGATTGACGTCAAGTATCACCCAACGCACGCGGTATCGATCGATCACTGATTGAAGCGTATGTGGCGTGCCGTTGGGAATGACGACGGCTTCCATGCCCGTGGCGAGGAAAAAACCCGGCGGGTTGTTGACCGCCACGATGTCTTCCGGACGACCGAGGCCATCCAACGCATCGCCGACCGTTTCGTACGTTCGCTGCGGTCCCTCCCAACGAGGCGAAGAGATGGATGCACCAACGACTTTACTCCAGGTAAGGCCAACGGAGAGCAGGATGAGAAGCACGAGTGCGCCGGTATTGAGGACCTTTTTCGCTTCGGCCCCATCCCACTTGCGGATTCGCGCGCCCCATTCGATGCTGCGATCGAGGCCGA
>JARRPX010000076.1 GCA_037382465.1 Anaerolineales bacterium
GCATTTTCTCGTCGCTGATTCCCTTACGCAAAGGCTTGAGCCTATCAATCAACGCTTGATTGTATATCTCTGATCGGTTCGAATCTCCAACAATGTTGGCTGCTTGTACGAGTTGGTAATACGCGAGACCGATTTCCTCCGCGGTGGTAAGGTTATCAAGCATGGGTGAAAGCTGTGTCTCCATTTCCGTAAAGTATTTTTCCGTCTCTTCATATTCCATCACTTCAGATGCAGCTTCGATCAAATTCCGATATACCCGCGCCAATGTGGGAGCCTCGTTAATTTCCCCGATCAGCGACTCAATCCGCGCTTTCATTGCCTCGTATTCCTGCTGCGCTGTATCTAGATCTCCCACCGTCACAGCGGAACGAACGACATACTCGAAAGCTCGGCTTACGTCCCAAGGATCGGAAGACTCGTCGATCGATGGCTGCACGAGATTCTGTACTTGTTGGTAATGTGCAACGGCAAGTTCATGGTCGCCTCTGATCTCGTATGCGAAGACTAAATAGCTATGAGCAAGCGCTTGATCGAGGCTGTTGGAAACGGTCTCCATTGCTTCCTTCAACCCTGAGATCGCAGTTGAAAAATCTTGATATATGAATCTCTGAATCTCATTAATTACTCCGTAATAGTCATCTGGCGACTGGGTTGGAGATAATTGATTAGAATCCACTGTACTCGTAACCCTTGGCTCTTGTAGCTCTCCAACAGTTTTTTGCACCATAATCCAACCCGCTCCGAAGGCTCCAATACACGCTCCGAATATGAATCCCAACATCCCGGGAATCAACAACCTGCGAAGCACTCGAGAACGCTTACTCGTTATCGACATAGCCATAGACAACCTCTGTGCCCTCTGGATCGATCGCCTCGAGACGTATACGGACATCATCAATCACGGTTGGTTCCAAGCCCATATTGATGATTTTTACATACACGTAGCCAGCGGAAGTTACGAAACTTTCCGGATCGGAGATCCGATTCTCTCCTTCGGATAGATATACTGCTTTCCCAAAGTCACCACCATCGATCGGTAGAAAAGATATTCTTAGCGAAGCTGATTCACTTGGATAGACTCCCAGCATGTACACGCTCAGAGACACGACTTCCTCTATCGTGTGATAGCCTTGAGGTCGAAACAAGAACACCTGTGCTTCACCAGACGAGAAGTGGAGAAAACCTGTTCCACTGAAATTTACTAAAATCGGTTCGGGGATTGGCGCCGGTGGCGTCGGAGTGAAGTAGACATAATCGGCAACCACCGGGATTGGTGTACGAGTTGCCACTTCGGTTGGGGAGGGTATTGGATAAAGAAAATTTCCGTCTAATTGAAGAATCATTTCTCGAGCGCTCGCTAGTAAAACAGGATTTTCGGTTGGTGATAAAGAAGCCTCGGCTAATTGAAGCCAATACAAACCCATCTCCTCATCCCCCTCATCCAATGCCAATTGGCCCAAGACATAAGCTCGTACTCCATACTGTCCCCAGGTCTGCCCGGCGCCAAATTCGATATCCTCCTGTGCCAACTCCGGTTGACCGAGTGCGTAATGAAGCAGCGCCCGAATGTAATAACGATTCCCACCATAATACGGCATTGCTTCGATCAATACATTCATCACATCCAACGCTTCTTCGTATCTCCCCTGAGCATAAAGGAAACGCGCGTAATCACGCACATAATCTTCAGTTGAGTCCCCTCTAGTGATGGCATTATTTATCGCAACTTCTTTATATGTCACCGCATTTTCGATATCCCCTAAACAGTAATAGGCATCTGCTATGCCACTGGGTATGGAACCGCTGCGTGTTTTATTGCGCCCTCTCGTGCTCCTTTCTTCCTCTAGGCGTAGAAAGTAGTCCAAGGATTCTTTACAATATCCAGCGGTTCGCAAAGCAATCCCGACAGAGCGCGTTTCCCAAGGATTGCTGTCGCCTAGTGCGTATGCCTGGAGACGATCCTCTAAATTCTGTTCAAGATAAGGCAGTTTATCCACATAAAATTCCTGCATGCCCGCTAAGGTCCCGGCGCTAATAGCCCGCATGTAGTAGTACTCGCCTTTCGGCGGCCCCAACTCAATTGCCCTGGTGAAATCGGTGTAAGCTCGTTGAGCCATTGCCAGCGTTTCGTCGTAGATACGTTGGGTCTCTGTAAGCCGGTCGTAGCAGACACCTCGTTGGAAATACGCTTCCGCGTATTCTGGGACCGTCGCTATTATTTCATCCCAAATCAAAACCGCTTCGGTATAGCGGCTTTCCTGCATGGCACGTAAGGCCAATTCGACATCATCGTTAACGATGGTAATCCGCTGGCTCACATCTAATTGCAGCATTTCAGCAAGCACGAGTGTACTCGTCGCCTCACTCAATGCAACTCGTTGCCCATGAAGTTTCTGTAAAAAACGCAGAGCGTTTATATTCTCGGGATCAAGCGCCAGAGCTCGTTTGAAACAAAACTCCTTTTCTGAAAAATCTTTTAAACTACACCCCAGCGCTAACCAACCATCTACAAATTTAGGATCCTGTTTCACGGCCTCTATGAATAGCTTACGTGCCTTTTCCCAGTCTCCCCTCTTTGCTGCGGCTATTCCCTCTAAGTAATTTTCATCATTCATAAGCCGCTCCCCACCCAATAAAGAATTTCTGTTATCTATCCAGAAAAGTCAGGTGCACCTATAGAATATAGCTGACGAACAGAATTATTACAATCTGAGTTAACCGGTATTTTGTGCCCCCACCACACGCACTTCTTTATCTTCTTTCGTGAATCCAAAATCATCTCACTCCTTTATCTTTGCAGCATATATTCCACCCGAAAATATAGAATGCTTCATGACCGTTATTCGGTTGGATATCCCTTCCTGTAGAATCATATATTTCAGGAGTGATTCTTCCACATAAATAGCAGTTTCGCATCCCACTCCTCTCGGCTAGAATATCAGCGCACAGCACCCCGACGCGTATCGAGGCATGAACGTACCTGAACGAGCTGTCAGGAGGCATTATGTTCCAGCGGCATCGAGAAAAGCTTCTCCTGGTTTTCGAGATCTTGGTGATTGCAGCCTGGGCAGTATGGATCGGCAGAGATTATCTTGACTTCAACCCTCAAGTGGTCCCGGCCGGACGCGAGTTCATTTCCAGCATTCAAACTCACAACCTATGGGCGCAGGTCGGAGAGTGTGGCTGGTGTGCGTTCTGGAACGGCTCCACACGCGGAGGCAACCCTGCCTTAGTGGATCTCCATGGGAGTATGCTGCATCCGATCGTCATGCTGACAACGACGATCTGGGGCGTAATCAACGGCTCCAAGGCGGCAATCGTGCTCGCTTTCTTCTTCGGGGGCGTAGCTCAGTGGTGGCTGGCGAGGGAAATGAAAGTAGGATGGCTGCCTCGCATGTGGAGCGCGTTGGTGGCCGTCGCGGGTGGGCAACTCGCCGGAAAAATGGAACTCGGCGTGTTCGGTGTGTTATTGTCGATGTCCATGTGCAGCCTTGTATTTCCCGCGGTATTAGCCGTGAGGCGGGACGGCAGCAGGAAGTCAATCGTCTTGCTGGCTTTAGCCGTAGCATCCGCGTTGCTATCCGGCCAAGGTTACATTCAAATCGGCATGGCTGCATCCATGCTGGCTTTGCCCATATTGTTTTTGGATACGGGCCAGGGCATACGCCGGCAGTTACGACCCTATTTGATGGCCGCCGGTTGTGCGCTGCTTCTGGCAGCAGTGTTTCTGGTCCCGCTCTTTCATTTCCTGCCCAACTTCGTGAAGGACGCCGATCCCAATTTTACGACCGCTCAGCCGCTGCAATACTTGCCGCTCAATCTGGTCATCGACGAGCATGAATTCTACTTAAATAGCAGCCTTCAGAAATATCCTTATGCGTATCTCTATACTCTTTTCATCGGCTGGACGGCGGTGATATTGGCAGTCGTAGGGCTCGCCTGGACAAAGAGAGAAGATCGTTCGCGCAACGGCTACCTGGCAGCGGTGATCCTGATCGAATTCCTGATCGGCAGCGCCGTTCTCTTGAAATGGGGAGTTAAATTGTTCCCCGCGCTGGGAGGAATCCGACATCCCGCCCTGATCACAGGGTTGGTCGTTCCTCCCATTCTGGCGCTTGCCGCTTACGGCCTCGATCGTCTCCTCAAGCACCCCTGGCCTTCTCTCAGCCTGACCTACGGTGCCGGACCACAAACCAACAGCCGGTCCCTCTCGATCAAATGGCTTCTCTTGATCCCCTTGATCCTGAATCTGAAGAAGTGCAATGAATTCTCCCAGTATTGGATCTACACCACCGAAATTGGGGATCATGTCTACGATCTGCTTGAGGAACTTCGGACACCTACTTTGCAGTGGGTCGAGCCGCCCTTCGGCGAACACCATTACATCGAGGCGGCTATATCCATGGGACTCAAACTCAGCCCGGGCATTCGACCCTGGAATTGGAAGGACCGTCCTTTTCCGCTGGCCAAATTGGAGGCCAGCCGACCAGGACCACCACCGGATCCGGCAACACTGGTCGGGGAGGCGGATGGGATTCCAATCTACGAACGGGAATACGTGAATTATGCTGCGGTGACGAGTCCCGAGGGCGATCAAGTTTGTGAAGCCGTAGGCTCAGGCGGTTTCATCCAAGTAACCTGTAATAACCCGGCTCCCGGCGAATTGGTGGTTCAGGAAAACACCTGGTCGGGGTGGCGGGCGTGGCGGGATGGGGAACGCGTGGAGCTGATCGGCGATGAATGGCTTCAGGTCGAAGCGCCAGCCGGCAGGCACCTCTACGAATTCCGCTACCTCCCCTGGGACGCTCCATTGGGATTATTGCTGACTCTGATTGGCCTGGGGCTGTGTGGCTGGATGTGGTTTCGCGATTCGGATAGAACGAATCAAAGGGAGACGCATAGAGACGATCAAGAATGAGTCTTCTCTACGCCTGACCGTGTCTCATAATGGCAATCAACGACCGCTGCAGATCCCTGCATCAGGTGAGCAAACTGCGGGCGCGGCGCGTTAAGCCAGGATCTTCTTCTCCATCAGCGTCACTTCAAATCGCTTCTTGAATATCTCTTGTCCGATGGTCACCCAATTCAACGTTCTATAAAAGACTTCCATGTCGGGCGTAAATAAATACAGCTTTTTTATCCCCAGCTTCACCGCTTCGGTTTCGATGCGCCGCATCAAAGCCGTACCTGCACCCTGGCGCTGGTAATCGGAGCGTACGACGACGGAAGCGACCCACGGCGATAAATCCGGACGACTGTCCAGGTCGTGTTCGACGAGCGACACAGATCCGATGGGGATTTTCTGATCGAGCGCGACCAGTGTGAGGGGAATGGATGTTTTTCCGCTTCGCTTGCCAAGCTCGCGCGCGCGACTCTCGGGCGTCATGTCGGGTTTGAAGCGCCCGAAAAACGCACAATGTATCGAAGCAAGTTCAAGCATCACATCGGTATGATCGGCAAGATAATCGATACGCATGCTGTCGGACCTCATTCTGCGGGGATATAGCCCATCGACCCGAAGGCATCTTCTTTGACCGGGTAAACGTCTTCCAACTTGAATTTTCGACTGCCGAGTCCGAGCGTCTCGCCGTACTCCACGACCTTGTAGGGATCTTTGAGCGGCCCGTGGAGCCATTGGAGAGGATGCCCCTCTCGAGTGTGGACTTCCATGCTGGTGGGGATGTTCTCCTCGATCAACTGCGACTCGCCGATCTTGTCCAACACGGCCTGGTCCAGGGCGACGATGTCATCCGAACCGAAGATACCCGCATCGGGCAAGACCGGCATGCCGGTAAACCCGAAGCAGTCACACACGGGGGTCATGTGGGTGGCCAGCACCAGATGGACGTGTTTGCCCGGTTCGAACGTGGAAAGCGTGAGGTCCACGCTGTTGGCACAGGCTTCTTGAAAGACGTGGAAATTGACGGGGTCGATCTTCCAGCTTCCCGGCGGCGCCACTTCCAGGCAGCGGCCGCACTGGTTGCAAGGTTCGATGTGAAGGTGCAGGTCTCCCGGGCTTTCTTTGTCTTCGGAAATGGCTTTGTGCGGGCAGGAGGCGATGATTTTCTCGTAGTCACCCTGGCCGGCATTTTCCGGGAACCAGTAGGGATCGTAATGGCAAGTGTCGTGCATGGCGGAGCGGGTGGAGCCGACCATACATCCCAGGGCGATGTTTTTGAAAACACCGCCATAGCCGCACGTAGGGTGCCCCTTGGCGTGGGCGAAATTGACCAAAAAACTGGCGTCCTGAACCATACCGGCGACCTTCCACTCGCTGATATTCTTGAATTTTCTCTCGTGCGCGTAATAATACTCCCCGTTGGGACCGCCCACGGGAAATACCGGGCATCCCAGGACCTCGGGCGTGTAGCCGCGTTCCGCCGCGCTGGCCGTGTCCCAGGCGATGTCGCAAACGAATGGTTTCCCGCCGCCGTCTTTGACGGCTTCAACAATCTTGCGCACGAACACCGGATGGATGACGGAATAACCGACGTTGTTGCCGAGATGCAGCTTGATGGCGACGGTCTCATCCTTCACCCTTTCACGAATCTTCAACTTTTCGATGATGAGATCGAGTTTGGCGGGCAGGCTTTCCTCCGCTTTGAGCTGCGCCTGCCGCGGGGATCCGTAATACACCGTACTGGTCATCGCTTTATCCTTTCGAGAATAACAATCCAAATTTCATTACATTATAGGTTCGTTAATCTGCGTTGCGAGTAGACACGCTATTTTAGGACAATCACATGAGCGCACATGCCTGGAACCTGGACGACAACGATATCTACGTTATGTACGCACTTGACGTAAAAATGCCTGCACCGCTTCCATGTACGAGGAAAACTGCTCTCGACGGATGTTGTGACCTGCTCCCGGGATGTGAACCTGTTTGATGTGCGGTATGGATTTTTCCAGCTCCGTCGCATCTTCATCCGTCAGGATGGCTCCCCGTTCCGGGTCCGCTGTGATCAGGAGCACCGGACAGGTGATACGGGTTAGAAGCGTTGATGCATCCTTTGGGTCAGAATCCAGTGCATCAATGATATGGGTGATTTTCAGGCTGAAACGATGCTTCGAATCCGCCCAGGGACCCAACTCCGCCTCCGACCAGGATGGATTCTCCGAGCGGGCTATTTCCAGCAGTTCATCCCGGGTTTTGCGTTTCAAATCACACATCCACATACGCATCCCGGCTCGAGTTTCAACTTCATCGGGCGAGAGCGAGTGTTCGCGCCAATATGGAGGAGAATCTTCAACAACGACCGCCAGCGGCAAATCCGGGGCGAGGCTGGCCAATGTTAATACAACCATTCCACCTAATGAATGGCCGATTAAAATCGGTTTTTCAAACCCCAAACGAATTATGAATTCCGATAACTCCGCAGCCATGGTCATCCGATCGTAACCTTCTTCCGGGGCGTCTGATTTCCCGTGCCCGCGCAAATCGACCATGACCACGTCATACTCGTCAGACAACACCTCGGCAGCGGGCGACCAACACAATCCATCATCGGTTATGCCATGAACCAGCACCATGGGTGGTTTTGAAGCACCGCTGCGGTAATAATGAAGCCTCGTTCCGTGGATGTCGATATTCCCTGTCGTCCATTGATGCATCGATTCACCTGTAACAGAGATGCAGAAATGATATCGCAGCGTGGAAATTCTGCTCTCTACCATGCTGAAGTTCAGAAACCATCACTTAATTATGCCTTAGGATTCAGCCTATGTGGGGGTAGCGAAACACTCGCTGCTCCCACATAGAGGAGAAGAAGATGACCGATTCAAGCTGCCAGAACCAGCAAATTTTAATGAATGGGTTATTGCCCTTTCCCATGCAATTGCATCAGCAAGCCATCGACCATCTCATCAGCGGGCATGGTTAAAGCCCTCTGTTGGAATCTGAGAA
The DNA here is from genome assembly GCA_037382465.1 of Anaerolineales bacterium. Taxonomy (NCBI): domain Bacteria; kingdom Bacillati; phylum Chloroflexota; class Anaerolineae; order Anaerolineales; species Anaerolineales bacterium. The sequence continues at coordinate 7,907 of JARRPX010000076.1, forward strand.
CACTCACAAGCGGCATATCACCAAGCATGGCCATCAAATCCATACTGGCGTCCTCGTCATCGCCCGTGCCGAAGAGTTCTCGACTCCGGGCCTGGATCTGCTCGTAAATCGGCATCAAGACCACGCTGCTGCGCGGATCGGCCAGCCACTCGCGAATCGTAGATTCTCGATCGATCAAGCACGGCAGCTCGAGGGTCGATTCCAGAGTCACGGTCAAAGAGCAGCGGATATCCGCAGCCGAGGCGCCGATGAGAATATCGAAATCCCCGTCCTCGGTTATCCACTGCCTGTATCTCGGGTGGTAGTAGGCAAACGAACGGAAATCCAGATCGATCGAAATGGATTTTGTTTCGCCGGGTTCAAGCGCGACCTTCGCAAAACCTTTCAATTCCTTTTCCGGACGCATCAACTCAGATTCGTGATCGCGCACATAAACCTGAACGATTTCCTTCCCGGCCATACCGCCCGTGTTCGTGACGTCCACAGACACCGTCAGGCCGTCAACGTCTTTGATGGACGAAGCGGAGACCCGGGGATTGTCATACGCAAAACTCGTGTAACTCAATCCGTGGCCGAAGGGGAAGAGCACCGGCATCTCTTTCGCATCATAGTAACGATAGCCGATGAAAATCCCCTCGCCGTATCGGACTTCACCGGCGCCGCCCGGCCAATTGATGTAAGCCGGCACATCGACCGCTTTGACGGGGAAGGTTTCCGCCAGCTTGCCGCTGGGGTTCAGCTTGCCAAACAGCACGTCGGCAACAGCGCCGGCTCCGGCCTGGCCCATCATCCACGCCTCGAGCACGGCGGGTACATCGTCGATCCATTCGCTCATGGCCACCGGTGCACCGTTGTTCAATATGACGACAGTGTTGGGCTGCGCCTCCGCGACCGCTTTGATCAACGCCAACTGTGGGGCAGACAGATCGAGTCCCGTTCGATCGTAACCCTCGGACTCCTTGTTGAGAGGTGGTGCAATAAAGAGCAATGCCACGTCTGCGGATTGGGCCAACTCTACAGCTTGATCAACCAAAATTTTGCGGAAGTCTTCATCGGCGGCGTAGCCTTCAGCATAACTCAACTCCGCTTCACCGGCTTGTTCCTGTAGTTCCTTGAACGGAATGTCCACCTGCGTGGGGTTGATGTGCGAGCTGCCGCCTCCCTGGAAGTACGGCGCCTCGGCCGATCGTCCGATTACGGCGATATGCTGCCGCCCTTTCAACGGCAGGATGCCCTCGTTCTTAAGCAAGACGATGCCATCGCCGGCAATTTTGCGTGCCAGGGCATGGTGCACTTCCGCATCGAATTTGCCCCTTTTGGGTGTTTTCTGCGCCTTGAAAACGACCTTGAGGATGCGCTCCACCGACTCGTCCAGCGTGTCTTCGTCCAAATCGCCCGAACGGACGGCCTCAACGACGGCTTGAACGCGGCTGTCTTGTGGACCAGGCATTTCCAGATCAAGGCCACCACGGAGTGCGACGACGCGATCGTGAACGGCGCCCCAATCGGAAACAACCAATCCTTCAAACCCCCATTCATTTTTAAGGATGTCTACCAACAATCTGTGGTTTTCAGAACAGTAGGTGCCGTTGAGTTTGTTATAAGCGCACATCACCGTCCAAGGCCGGGCTTTCTTTACGACGGTCTCGAACGCCGGCAAATAAATCTCGTACAACGTGCGATCATCGATTTCAGCGCTGATACTCAATCGCTGGAACTCCTGATTGTTCGCAGTAAAATGTTTGACCGAGGTGCCCACACCTTTCCCCTGTATCCCAGCGACCAGGCCGGCCGCCAATTCTCCGGCAAGGAAAGGATCTTCGGAGAGATATTCAAAGTTCCGACCACACAGCGGGGAACGTTTCATGTTCACACCGGGACCGAGAATGACATCAACGTTCAAGGCGATACACTCTTCAGCCATGGCCTCGCCCATCTTGCGGAGTAGATCGATATCCCAGGTTGAAGCCAGGCAGGAGGCCGTGGGGAAGCAGGTGGCCGGCAGGCTCGACAATATCAGCGATTTACCATCGGGCACCCTGCGTACGCCGTGCGGGCCATCTGACATGGTTATTGCAGGAAGGCCCAGCCGTTCGATTTGCACGGTCGTCCACGTGCTGGCTCCAGTGCAGATTGCGGCCTTTTCTTCGAGGGTCATTTGTTTGATAACGGTTTGCGCTTGTGACATGGCTCTCCTATCCTTTGAGATTTGCGAATTCCGAAGAAGACTGCCGGTCGATTCAATGTAGACGGAGCATACTGATGCCGCTGCCGGCGGCCGTTTTTTGGAACCCGGCATTTTAACCCGGATGCAGGCAGACGGTTATCCTCTCAACGTTCCCGTCACGTCTGAAGATTTGCTGACTCGTCTCAACATCCAGGCGGCGTCCGCTGGCCTGACGCAAACGGCCATCTGAATAGGCGATTTCAACATCATTGGCGTCGGAATGGATACACACGACGGGCACCTGGCAGAACGTATACGCCAGCGACCGGGGCGGCAGATCGATCGAGCGCGCATTGCCGCGTGCGTCGACGTATGCGAAGGCGGTCTCTTGCGGCGCGAATTCTTCACTGCGCAGCATCAGCGGATCGAAAACGAGCCTGCCTTCCCGGACGAAAACGCCCAATTCCGCCCAACGCGCCAGCAATTCCTCCTTGACCTGTCCGGTCATACCCGGCTGCTTCGCCCCCTGGCCGGCCGGTGTGTGAGAATACGGATCGGTCGGGAAGGCGCCGTAGACCTGCGGCGGTTTGTTGAAGCCAATTCCGCTGCGAACATCAGCGTAGATGTCGACCAGGGCCTGGACGATGGGACCCGGCTCGCCCTGCGCACGTGCCCGAAGCAGCGATTCCTGAACGGCGAGCAGCAGCTTGGAAACCATGTGCCAGTAGATGCTGCCCAGCCCTTCGTAGGCGAAGAACGTCCCCGAACGGCCGGTAAAGGAGGCGTGATCGAACACGGCCTCGAACAGCTCCCGGATCGCGTCGTATTCCGCATCGACGAAACCGGCGTATTCCTCTTTCTGCCTCAGGCCGGCCAGGGCGCGCTCGACGTCCTTCACGTTCCTGAAGTCTCCCGGAAAATGGCACATTCCATTCTCGTCCTTCACGATCAGCGTGCGATCTCCCTCCTCGATCAGCCGGCTGAGCAGGACGGATTCTTTCACCCGCTCGGGGGGCAGGCGGTTCTTGGAAAAGAAGCCGGGCAGGTCTCGATCCGGGTAGAGAATGTAGCTGTGCTGGTCGGCGCGATACAACTTGCTTTCGCGCAAGGTTTGCAGCAAGGCGAGCGACTCTTCGCCAGACAACAGGCCCGAGGACAGGATCGCCACCTGCCCTTCCAGCATCTCGTACAGATGGCCGACCGATGCACTGCCGCCGCCGATATGCAGCACGTTATAGGCATGATACAGACCGTCCTCGCGCCGGTTTGCCCGCAGCGTGTGCTCGATGTAGCGTTGGGCCAACGCCAGGAAACCCGACAAGTCTTCCAAATCCAGGCGCTCAAAATCTCCAGCGAAGCTTCCCCGATAAACACGCTGCCTGTAGTCGCTTCCGGCTTCTCCGAGGGCGTCCATCACCGCCCGGCGCCAGCGATCGTCGAAGCCGGCGTCAAGCGCCTCCTCGTGCTCTTGCAGAATCCCCAAAATCCTGTCAAAGGCCTGCTTCGTTTCGCGGGTCACGTCGACGGCGGCTGCCTCGAACGACCTCATCAGTTCCCGGAGGAATTCCACGAAGCGCCGCAGGTAGCACAGGGTGACGACGGACATGCCTTTGCCCACCAGCGCATTGTTGGCGTCGTTCCACTCCGGGCGCTGCGTGTTCATCCAGATGCCGCCCTCCGGCACGAAGTTGGCCAGCTTGGCCAGCAGCAGGATGATCAGCTTCTCCGCCAGACTGACGTGGAAGACGCGCCCGTCGGCGTCCAGAACCAGCCTTCCGTCTGTGCCCATTTCATCAACGACTGCGGCGATCCGCTCGTCCAGCTCACGGTCGAAAACGATGGTGTCGTACCAGTCGTCCAGGATGGCGCGGTACGGTTTGATCCGGTACGGGACGTTGGCGTGGCTGAAGATCCTGCGCTTCAACAGGGCGTGAAGCCTGCCCGGGTGAAATTTATCTGAGATCTCCAGAAGACGCTGCAAGTAGACGATCTGGTGATCCCCCCAGAAGCCGATGTTGGCCCAGGCCCTTCCCGGGCTCGGTTTTTCCCACTCGATGCCGGAACGGGTCACTCGATAGGGATTGTATCCGTCGGCGGTCGTGGCACAGACGAAACTGGAGATCATGCTCTCCACAAATTCGGGATAGCTGTAAGCCAGCGCTTCCCAGTTCTGAAAGATGTCGCGCCAATTCCCCTCGTAGTCCAGCGCTCGAGTTCCATCCGGCCGCTTGACGTTGATCGAAAACTGATTCCACGGGCGGCTCGGGTCGCCGTGTCTGCGGCTGAAAGTGAGCGGCAGGTATTGATAGCACAGGCGCTGCAAATCGGCCCGTCCACTGTTGGCAGCGGATGCCAGCAGGGTGTTGATGCCGAATTCTTCCGGCAGACCCGCGAAGAAAGCCGTGGAATTCCCCAACACGGGCCGGTTGCGCACCGCGAAGAAGTCCCGCAGATCTTCTTTGTCGATCGTGTAATTGTCGGCGAAGACGCCACCGCGCATGATGTTGAAGAGCGTGTTGGAAAAGTGGTGCACCACGCTCAAGCGGTCCCCCGACGCCTGTAAACCGTCCGCGCCGGCGACGATGGAGACGAGATCTTCGGTGCCGCTCTCGATGTCCTCTTCGAGCTGTCTGCACAAAGCCGCCTCGTTGCTGCGGAGCATGTTCTCGAGCGAGACGATGCAGCCATGATCCTGGTTGACCTCGGCTACGAAGTGCCACGATCGTTCCCCGGCGGGCGCCAGGTCGAAAGCCGCATGGACCAGATAAGCCCCCGGACGGCCGCGCACGTCGGTTTCCCCAACGACTTCCCCGCCGCACTCGAAGGCCGCCAATTGACGCGAGCATAGAAGATAGCGGGCATCGTCCAGCCCGACCTGCCAAACGGTCGTCGCCCGCAGCGATTCGCTCGGTTCCGCCAGGTCCGTCAGACTCGAGCTGAGGGCGAAAATGCCAAGCCCGGTCTCCGCATCGACCTCGTTCCGCTTGTAGGCGTTGAGCAGATTGCTGAACAACCGCTGCACCTGCACGTTCGCGCCGTAGGGCAGGATGTTCTGCAGACCGTCGATCAGCGTCACGAAGCACCCGCTGCCCGATACGTCTTTCAGCCAGGCCGTCTTGACGAAGCCGAATCGATCGCTGGTTCTCCAGGCGTAGCGGTAGGTCAGACCCAGGTCCTGATTGGTTTCCTCGAAAACCAGCTTGTCTCCGTAGACGTTCTTGTATAAATCCCTTTCAACTCGATACACACCGGCGTATCGCTCCGAGAACGGCTCCCAGAGATACGTCCGCCCGTCTTTCCTGGCCAGCAGCACCGCTTTGTGTCCCGTGTGGGAACTGCTCGCTGCGACTTTGTCATCCGTGTCGTATGGGAACAGTGCCGAATCGGCGCTGCGCCGGCCGGCGGTCAGGCCGCCGGTGCTTGAAACGAACAGCCAATGATCCGCGCTGCTGACCAGGCTCATGAAGAACGGTTCCATGCGGTCGTAATTCTGGATGCGATAATACTGCTCGCCGAGGAAGGAGAGCAACCCACCGGAAACGCGGGCGCTTCCGGTGCGATACACCTGCTCCCCGATGTAGATCCTGTCTTCAGGCGTACTCACGTTTTTATTTTCTCCTCACAGAACAGAAATCGGCCCGCGGGACCCGTGCGCAGCGCCGATCGATCACCTTCATTATACGATGACAACAGTTCCCAGCCTGTACAGAGATAAGCTCGAGGTTGAGGCTGCGGTTTGCAGCACGATCCGTTCCCATTCTATTTTGCGTGCCCCGAGTTGACAAATCATCCCGTCCTGTCGAATAATGAATGCAGTCCGTTTCCCCACAACATCACAGAGAGGATTAGCGAACATGAAGATCGCCGAGATCGAACTCTACCACGTGTCCGTTCCATTGAAAGAGACCTTCTGGCCGACGTGGATCCCGGGCTATCCGCAAACCCACAACCGCTTCACGCTCGTCAAACTCACCACGGACGATGGTATCGAGGGGTATTCGGCGGGCACCGCCCTGGGCGTGGAGCGCGAAGGATTGGGCGACCTGTTGGGCGGGTACCTGCTCGGCACGGATCCCACGGACATCGACCGCGTGCAGAGCCTGCTCAAACAGGCGGGGTTTCTCGGCTGGCGCAATTTCTGGATCGAACCCGCCTGCTGGGACATCATGGGCAAGGCCCAGGGAAAAGCCGTCTACGAACTGCTGGGCGGGACGGCGCGGCCGATCCCGGTGTACTGCTCCACGGGGGAAATGCACGAGCCCGAGCGGCGCGTCGACGAACTGCTGGCCATGAAACAGCGCGGTTTCAAGACGGCCAAGCTGCGCGTGAAGAACCACGAATTGAAGGACGACATCCGCCACATCGAGGTCGTGCGCAAAGGCGTGGGGGACGATTTCGAACTGGGGGTGGACGCCAATCAGGGATGGCTCGTTTCCATCGTGGATCGTGTGCCCGCCTGGGACTTCGACCGGGCCGCGGAGTTCGCCCGCGCCTGCCAGGCCAACGGAATCAAGTGGCTCGAAGAGCCGCTCGATTCGCGCGACTACGACGGCAACGCGGCGCTCAAAAAGGCCTCGTCGGTGATGATCGCCGGCGCAGAATTGAACTACGGCTGGGACGAGATGAAGATCATGTTCGAGAAAGACTGCTTCGACATCTACCAGCCGGACGCCACGTTCGCCGGCGGCATCGCCCAGGTGATGAAGGTGATCGAAGCCTGCCACAACAAAAAACGCCTGTTTTCCCCTCACACCTGGACCAACGGGGTCGGTTTCTACGTCAATTGGAACCTCGTCCTCGCCGACGGCGAGAACCGCCTCCCGCTGGAATATCCCCTCGAGCCGCCCTCCTGGATCCCGCAGTACCGCGAGGGGATCATCGCGCCGATCCTGCCTGATGAGAACGCCATGCTGCAGCCCATTACCCGTCCCGGCCTGGGCTTCGAGATCGACAAGAAGCTCCTGCGCAAGTATGGCAAGCGCTTCTTCCGCCTGACGGAAACCGGATTGAAGATCAAGGTCATTCGCGAGAAGGGACTCAGGACCGCACTGGCGCTCAAGAAACGGAAGGAGGCGTGATCACTCCTCCCGCACCTTGCCCCCCAGGCCCATGCGGATCGCATGCGCGGAGGCGGCGGCGCGGGAATTGACGTCGAGTTTGGCGAAGATCGACTTGACGTGCCGCTTGACCGTGTTCG